>JAIECQ010000155.1 GCA_029068395.1 Rikenellaceae bacterium | reverse complement strand
GGAGTTCATCCGATTATGGATATATCAAGTTCACCTCCGGCTCTAATTCCGTGGAGTTTCCCGCTGTCGGTAGGCGCGACTACGACTCGTCCGGTACGTTGGACGACGCGGGTACGTGGGGCCGCTATTGGTCGTCAGTTGCGAGTGGTTCTGGCAACGCGTACGAGCTGTACTTCGGTAGCAGTGATTTGCACGTGCCTTACAACCTTAAGCAGTACGGACAGAGCGTGCGTTGTGTCCGCTAAATATTAATACTTTGGTTCTTTGATTTCTTTGATTCTTCCCCGAGGGCTTGCGTAAGGGGTGGGTTGGCGTTGGCGGTGATTCAGTTGTGCGTGCTTTTGCCGCCCTGCTGTTATTGTTTCTGTTTTGTTTCCGCACTCTTTTCCGTCGAGAGTCATGGCTCATGTTGAATATTTTCCAGGCACTCAGTCCAAGGGCCAAAACGAAAAAGAGGAGTAAAGGTGTGAGACCCGAGTCGAAACACCTTTACTCCTCTTTTTCGTACTACCGCCTTAGTTTGCCCTCAAAAATATCAAAACGGGGTCCGTGACCCCTCCCCCGGAAGGGCCGCCGGAGGCAGTTTCAGTAAACCATCATCCGCAGTGCCGTCAAAGCATCACCGTGCGGTGACGGCAAAACAAAGGTCAGAGCCGTCATGTGGTCGTCACTCGACCGCCGGTATGGTATCGTTTCCTGCCTGAAGTTTCTTTCTCAGGTCGCTGTCTTCGTGTTCAAGGCCCTCTTCGAAGAACTCACGTAGCGACACCGGCGACTTCTCGGTACGGTCATACCATATACCCGAGCGGGTGAAGTCGACACGCTCCTGATTTATCTGTACCGTCACGAGAAAGCGCGGACGGACAATGTTAGATACCGACTCACGCTCTGATGGTCTGAGCCTGCGGTTGCAGACATCATACCTGCTTTGCGGCCGTTGCTTTGTTATCCACCTGAATCCCTGAAGCACCGTTTTCTGATTGGGCGCTATCATGTCTATGGGATATATGCTGTGAGTTATGTCGTTAATCCACTTAAGACGAGACAGTTGAGCATCTTCAAACATCATCTCCATGTTTGCCGACATTATATAGAACATGCTTGTCGGCACTCCGTCCTCCTCCTTGTAAAATATCGTCTCGGCGCTTCCGTCTATGTAAACGACATCGAGGTAGTTATTCTTAAAATAACACTCCATGTACTTGCCCCTGATCTGATTATACTTGGTGCGATCAGAAAGCAGCCTCTGGCCTATGACCGGATAATCATAAAGCTCGGCCCTGTCGAGCTGCCCTTTGGACGAGAAAATCTTAAGATAAGATGCCGATATCTGGTTGTTGTCGTTCCACACTATCGGCTTCCCATACATAAATACCGTCGAGTCTACCGTTACCATTGCGATAGAGTCGCATACCGCCTGCACATCAGACTGATATATCTTGACATTCCTGAATCCGCGCAGTATGTAATCTGACGAGTCGGCCTCCCGTACGCTCGGCTTGGTGCCGGCAACACTCTCTTTCATCTCTTTTGCCGCAGTCGTGTCAGCCGTGACAGCCATAGAGTCAGACCTGTGCGCCCTCGCGTCGGCAATCATGCGCATGCGACGCTCCTGCTTGGCCTGACGTTTCAAGTCGCGCACATACCTCTTGCGTAGCTTCTTTGCCAACTTGTCTATGCGCTTACTGCTCATACCCGCAGTGTCCACCCCTTTGAAGAGGTCAAACTCACAAGATGACAGCGTGTCGACAGCGACAGTATCAATAGGCGCCAGCTCCTCGGCCAACTCCTCCTCCGACAATCCGTCATGCAATATATCCTGAAGATTGTCGGCCACCTCCTCCACGGGTGTTGTGCGCTTGCCCTTGACTCCGGGCAGCAACTGCGGAATCACCATCATGGTGTCGGCCGATATGAATGTGGTGTCACCCGCATTATCCTTGTCAAACGAGGCCACAGACGGATTGCCTGTCATAATGGCGCTTCTGTCACGACCGCGATAGAATCCGTAGTCACCGAAACAGACCACCGACTGCACGGTATCCAAAATCTGTATGTTACCGCGCAACTCCACGTTACGCCTGCGGCTGAAATACTTTATTGAGTTGGCCCACATCTCGCGCTCTTTGGTCATAACGTAACCCGCGCCGTAAAAGTAATATATCTTGCGGGCGCTGTTGTAAGAGCCTCGCTGGGCATGCAGAAAGTCGCCCTTGCTGCTCCATATGTCAGATGGCTTGTACAGGGTCACCAGCTCGGTGTTGAGGTCGAAAGCCACCGAGTCGCTCTTTATCTCATAGTCGTTGTTGTGCATCTCAACGTTGCCCACCAGCACAATGGTGCGCTTATCGGTGTAATAGTCACCTCTTTCCGACTCCATCAGATTGTGGGTGTGGCTCAGAGTGCCGCCGCCGTAATAGCTGCACACGCGTGTCAAGGTATTGAAGCTCAGGTTATGGGTGTATAGCACAGCACTGCCGTCCACCAATTTGATTATAGGACTGTATATGCGGGCAATGTTGCTCTCGCTGTCATATGTGAAACGGTCGCCATATATATATGTGGAGTCGTTGGCGTTGATGATGACACGGCCCACCCCCTCCATGTTGTTCTCACTGAAGCGATATGCCGTATCGCAGGTTATAAGCACGCCGTTATGGTGAAAGGCCACGTTACCCACAAGCTGGGCATAAGAGCCGCGACTGTTGATTACGGTAAGGTCGCTTCGGTAGTCGACACGCGCCCGTCCCGTCTCAGTGCTGTCTGACGGCTGTTCATCTTGCTGACGTACAGGCTGCGACACCTGTTGCCTCTCTTTCTGCTGCGGCATCAGCTCTGCGAACGCCCCTGTATCGAATGTAGTATGCTCCGGCGCCACGGCACCACCCACACGCGCAAAAAGCGGCACGACGAAAATCATCGCCACAGCCGCCGCCATAGCCTTGAAAACTGTCACTCTCATCACTCTGCACTCTCTTGCTCTTGACTCAGACTGTCATCCCTGCCAAACAGACCTCTCCCCCAGTCGGACAACGCCTCTTTAGCCTGCTCCAACTGCGACAGACAACGGCCTATAAACGATACCTCGCCACCATCATAAACATAGGCCGCGTCCGTATATGCAGCATTGGCATAAGACGGCTCATTAAACGAACGGACCGTCCGAAATATGTTTACAATGCCAACCAGCAGAATTATTCCACAAATATTCAATATTCTGACCTTGTCTCTCTTGCTGTCATCCCTGAAATTCTGCCACTTACCCATCGTTACCTCCTCCAATGACTGTTTTTCAACACTATCTTGTCGTAAGGCGGCTCTATCTTGACATACATCTTGTCTATCATCTTGTCAACCCACTCCTGAAACACCTGCTGCTTTTTCTGCATCAGGGCAATCTCCTCCAGCTGGGTGTAATCGTCCTCAAAAGTTGCCGTGTGGGCGGGTATCACCTCCACCAACTTGACAAACTTGACAAGCTCGTTGAGGTTCTGCTGGTCTACCGACTCAAAGGCCTCACTCACCTGACCAGGCTCAAGATTGCGCAGATAGTGATAATCCATGCCCAGCTCATCGCGGAAAAACTTGTTGGTTTTCAGTCGCGGCATATTGTAAGCATCATAAACAGAGTTGATTACGATACCACCGCTCTGCTTCGACTTAACATCGTCCGAAAATCTCTTTACCGCATCCTCAAAATATAGGCTGTCGACCCTCAGCTGATGCACTACACTGTCTAACAGCGACAAGGCCCTGGCCCTCTCCTCAGGGTCAAACCTCACGCGCATCAATATGTGACGACAGTGATACAGGTTGTCGTTGACATCCAGCAGCTGTATTATGTGATATCCAAACTCCGTCTCCACAATCTCAGACACCTGCCCCGGCTTCAGCGATGCGAGCGCGTCGGCAAAGGGGGCCACGAAACCCTCCTTGGGCTGCGGCTCCATCTCACCGCCACGCATGGCCGAACCCTGGTCTTCGGAATACATGCGGGCCAGAGCCGTAAAGCTGGTGCCTTTCATTATGCGGTCGCGCAATGCCAGAAGCTGCTCCTTGACATTCATCTTGGCCTCGTCGTCACTCTTGGGATACTTGACTATCTGGGCATAGACATACTGCTCGGGCACCATGGGCAGGCTGTCTTTAGGTATGCGTCGCACAAACTTCTGCACCTCGGCCGGACTTACCGTAACATAGGCCTGCACCTTGTTTTGCATTGCCTGCGCCAACTCCGACTCCACCACCCTGCGCCTTATGTAATCGCGCACACTGAATATGGGACGGTTGAAATACTCCTCCACCGCCTTTACCGAGCCTTTGCTCTGAATGAGGCTCTTGAGGCGCGACTCGGTCACGGCATCAACCTGGCCGTTGTTGACCTCAAGGGAGTCAAGGGCCGCCTGCGACGCCAGCAGCTTCTGCAACAACATCGACTCCAAGGCCTCAGCCTCGGGATCGGCACCTGTATAACCGCGTTCCCTGTAGCTCTGCACGACGTAATCTTCGGCCATGCGCAAGTCAGACAACAAAAGCATCGAACTGCCCACCACGGCCACCACCTCGTCTGCAACATAACGCTGCCCCTGCGGCCATTGCTCCAACTGCTGCGCCATTGCCGGACGCCCCGCCGCAACCGTCACGATAACGGCCAGCGCACTAAAAAATCCCAACTTCATATAATGACATGTTCTTAATCAAAACCATCCCCGCCACCAAAATCACCCCCCAAAAAGCAAGCCGCCAACGCCCGGCTCAAAGCAATCCATCCCTTCGAGCCGCCCCCCGAAACAGTCCGCTACCGGTCGGGTATCAAAAGATCAGAGCCCACGCGCGGCCTGAGCTTGGCGGGTGCGGGGGGGGGCTGGGATAA
>JAIECQ010000154.1 GCA_029068395.1 Rikenellaceae bacterium | reverse complement strand
ATAACACACAATAAACATACAACACAAGACGTTTTTCATACATAAATCACAGCAAAGAACAAGGTTTCTTCATTTATTTAAGTTTGGGTTAGTAGAAGGGATTTCCAAAAATCCCACAAGAAGAGAGCAGTCGGGAAGACTCCTCTCTTTTTGTCTTTCACCCCTCCCCGTCACACCGTACCATTGAAAACGGACACAACACTGCCGGCAAAAAAATCGGAGAACCGGCAAAACCGATTCCCCGAACAATAACCTACACCTACGGGTTTATTCCAACGAGTGTATCACCAGTCCCGAACGCAACTTAGGCTCAAACCACGTGGTCTTGGGAGGCATTATGTTGCCCGAGTCGGCAATATCCACCAACTGCTTCATCGACACGGGATATAGCGCAAAGGCCACCGCCATGCCGCCATCGTCAACGCGCTTTTCAAGCTCGCCCAATCCTCTTATGCCGCCCACGAAGTCAATGCGCTTGTCGGTACGCAGATCTTTGATGCCCAACAACTTGTCAAGCACAAGATTAGACAGTATGGTCACGTCAAGCACACCTATCGGATCGCTGTCATCATAACGACCCTCGCGAGCCTTCAGACGATACCACTTGCCGCCCAAATACATCGTAAACTCGTGCAGTGCCGACGGTCTGGCAATAGCCTCACCCTCGCAGGTGACTACAAAATCGTCGTCCAACGCCTTCACGAACTGCTCGGCACTCATGCCGTTAAGATCTTTGACAACACGGTTGTAATCTATAATCTTGAGCTGGTTTTCCGGGAATATCACCGACAGGAAATAACAATACTCCTCTTTGCCGGTATGAGCGGCGTTCTGCGCCATCTTCTCGCTGCCCACCAACGCGGCCGCAGCTGTACGATGGTGACCGTCAGCCACATACAAAGCCGGCATATTGGCAAATATATCGGTTATGCGGTCAATGACGGCACGGTCTTTTATCACCCAGAAGTGATGGCCGAAACCGTCCGCCGCCGTGAAATCATACTCCGGCTCCCCTTTGACCACCGACGCTACAATGGCGTCAATCTCGGCATTGGCCGGATGGCTGAAAAAGACAGGCTCTATGTTGGCGTTCTGATTGCGCACATGCTTCATGCGGTCCTCTTCCTTGTCCTTGCGGGTAAGCTCGTGCTTCTTAATCTTGCCTGTGAGGTAATCGTCAAAGTGACAGCATGCCACCAAACCATACTGCGTACGCCCATCCATCGTCTGGGCATATACATAATAATACTCCTCAGCATCCTTTTTCAGCCACCCCTTCTCTTGCCACAGACGGAAGTTCTCCACCGCCTTGTCATAGACCTTCTGCTCGTGCTCGTCGGCAATGGGGTCGAAATCAATCTCGGGCTTTATGATGTGAAGCAACGACTTCTCGCCCGCCTCTTTCTTGGCCTCCACCGAGTTAAGCACGTCATAAGGACGCGAAGCCACCTCTGAGGCATACTCCTTGGGCGGTCTTATGCCCTTAAAAGGTTTTATCTTAACCATACTATTCCATTTTTTTAAAAAACCGCCCGACAAAAAGTGCCGGACGGTCACACATACATACTATTTATTGACCTGGAAGGTGACGTCGCCCGTTGCAAAGTAACCCACAATCTGACGCGCCGCCGCCAGTCCGGCGTTTATGTTGGCCTCGGCCGTCTCCGCCCCCATCTTCTTGGGAGTCGCAAACACACGGTTGCCGAACTTCTCGCGCAAGGCGTCGTAATTGTCGGGCTTGACGTCAGTGGCATACTTAAGGTCGGGACGCTCCTCCAGCACAGCCATAAGGTCGGCCTCGTTGACAACATCCTTGCGTGCCGTGTTGACGATAATGGCCCCCTTGGGCAACAACGACAACAGAGCGCGATTCACCGAACCCTTGGTCTGGTCGTTAGAGGGCAGATGTATCGACAACACGTCGCTCACCTTGTAAAGCTCCTCGGCCGAAGCGAGCGGATAATCACACTCCGGCGATACAATAGGACGACGACCCGACGCATATACCGTCATGCCGAACCCGTGCGCATACTTGGCCACCAGCTTGCCTATGTTGCCGAACGCATGACACCCCATACGCTTGCCGGCAATCTCAGAACCCGTACCCGGATTGAACTGATTGCGAGCCATATATATGGCAAGCGCCATGGCCAGCTCAGCCACTGCATTAGAGTTCTGCCCCGGTGTGTTCATCACCACAATGCCGCGCTTGGTAGCCGCCGCCAAATCGACATTGTCATATCCTGCGCCGGCACGCACCACTATCTTCAACTTAGGCGCCGCATCTATCACCTCGGCCGTCACCTTGTCGCTTCTGATTATCATGGCCTCTGCATCAGCCACCGCCGCGAGCAACTGGCTCTTGTCGGTATATTTCTCAAGCAGCGCCAACTCGTGACCCGCACCGGTAACTATCTCTTTTATACCGTTTACAGCAGCTGCCGAGAACGGTTTTTCAGTTGCAAGCAATATCTTCATACCATTAACCTTTAATTTTAGCAAACTCACGCATAGTATCCACAAGAGCCTGAACACCCTCAACAGGCATGGCGTTATATGTAGAGGCACGGAAGCCGCCCACCAGACGGTGACCCTTTATGCCCACCATGCCGCGCTCGGTAGCAAACGTGCGGAACTCATCAGCCAGCTCCTCGTAACCGTCGTTCATCACAAAACAGATGTTCATCAGCGAACGGTCTTCCTTCACGGCAGTGCCCTTGAAGAGGGGGTTGGCATCTATCTCGTTATACAATATCTCTGCCTTCTTGCGGTTGATTTTCTGCATCTCGGTCACGCCGCCGAGGTTCTTGACCCAACGCAACGTCTCGCGCATCACATATATCGGGAATACGGGAGGCGTGTTGTACATAGAGCCGTTGTCTATGTGCAGACGATAGTCTACCATGCTGGGCAGCTTGCGCGACACCTTGCCCAAGATATCCTCACGCACAATAACGAAGGTCACACCCGCAGGCGCCAGGTTCTTCTGCGCACCGCCATAAATAAGGCCGTATTTGCTCACATCTACCGGACGGCTCAATATGTCAGAACTCATGTCGGCCACCAAGGTCACAGGCGAATCTATATCGGTGTGATACTCGGTGCCGTAAATGGTATTATTGGTGGTTATATGCAGATAGTCAAGGTCTTTGGGAATATCAAACCCTTTGGGGATGTATGTGAAGTTCTTGTCGTCAGACGACGCCACACACACCGTCTCGCCGAATATGGCAGCCTCTTTCATCGCCTTTTTGGCCCACACGCCAGTATTGACATAGCCGGCCTTTTTCTCTAACAGGTTATAGGGTATATGGAAGAACTGCGTGCTGGCGCCACCGCCCAAGAAGAGCACATGATAACCTTCGGGCACACCGAGCAGCTCTTTAAAGAGAGCCACCGTCTCATCCATCACAGCCTGAAACTCTTTTGAACGATGCGAAACCTCCAATATAGACAGCCCTATACCGTCAAAATCGAGAACCGCCTTAGCGGCA
>JAIECQ010000153.1 GCA_029068395.1 Rikenellaceae bacterium | reverse complement strand
TGTGCCCTCCGCAGGCCCCGGGGCGCTCTCCGCTGTGCCGGTGGTTGCGGTTGTGCGGCTTATATTTACTGCACTACCCTATTGTGCTTGCCGCACTACTGTTATTGTTTCTGTTTTGCTTTCGCGTTTTTCCATCGAGCGTCATGGCCCATGTTGAATATCTTCCAGACACTCAGCCCAAGGGCCAAAAACAGCTATCCCATAAATGTGTTTCGACATGCGTCTCACACATTTATGGGATAGCTGTACTTATCCGCTTAGTTGTTCCTCAAAAATATCAAAACGGGGTCCGCGACCCCTCCCCCGGAAGGGCCGCCGGAGGCAGTGCCAGCAAACCATCACCGCAGTGCCGGCAAGCCATGTCGGGTGCAGGATAGTCTGCCATGACTGGCGGGGATGTTTTAATGTGATTATAATTTTAATCTTTTATCAAAAAAGTGTAATTTTGTCGATATAATATTATGTTTGCGGGGAGTGTTTCAGAGGTTTAGACATATTGTGTTTGCGGTCGTGATGTTGATTTCGGCGGGTTGCAGTGTGGCCTCGCATCTGCCTGAGGGCAGCTATCTGTTGACCAAAAATAGGGTTAACACATCATTCCCCGACACACTGCGTCGTTCTGAGCGGGTGTCGTCGTCAGACCTTATGCGCTTTATTCCCACCATGCAGACGCCTAACAAACGCATATTGGGCATACCGTTTTTCATGTGGGTCTACAACATGTCAGACTCGTCTAAAAACAACTGGTGGCATCGCACCTTGCGCCGCATCGGACAGGAGCCGGTGCTTCTCGATTCGGTGTCGACCGAGAAGTCGAGACGAGACATGTTGCTGTATATGCAGTCGCGCGGTTTTTACGATGCTACTGTCACAGACACAGCCTATTACCGCAAGCACAAAGCACAGGTGGACTACTCGGTGACGGCAGGTAAGCCGTTCAAGATATCGGGAGTCAGCTACATGTTCGGCGACAAGAGTCTGCGTAACGTGATACTGGCAGACTCGGCCAATTCGCTTATAAGGGCCGGCGACCTTTTAGACCGTAACGTCATGGAGACAGAGCGCGAGAGAGTGGCCGACTACTTAGAGAACCTGGGGTATTATCGTTTCTCTGTCAACAACATACGCTATCTGATCGACACCCTTGCTTCTCCGCACGAGGGCCATGTGACAATAAATTTCGTGCGCAATGTGGTGGCCGGTCAGCTGGAAGACAACCGCATATATCGCATACGCAACGTATTTGTCAACACCAATTACCAGCCGACAGTCGACAGCGACTCTGCCCGGTATGACACCGTCTATTATCAGGGCGTCAACTTCATAGCCCAGACAGGCGTGCGGCGCAACATACGTCACTCGGTGGTGGCCGACGCCATAACCATATATCAGGGCAGCATATATTCGCGTGACGAGGTGCGCTACACCAGCGCCAACATATCCAACCTCAAATATTTCCGTAACGTCAACATAATATTTTCAGAGGTGGATGAGGATGACGACTATGTCACTTATGTGGGACGTGGCGACACTGATTCGCTGACCTCGGTGGCAGAGGGGGCGCTCGATTGCTACATTCAGTGCACACCCATGTTGCGCCAGGGCTACAAGGTTGATGTTGAGGTATCGTCAAACACTAATTACACGGGCATAGGCTTGCAGGTGGGCTATGTAAACAAAAACATATTCAAAGGGGCCGAGGTGTTCGAAATAAACGGACGCATCGTCTATGATTTCATGCACAATGCGGGCAAGAAAAATTCGTATGAGTTCGGCATATCGACCTCTCTGACCTATCCGCGTGCATTGGTGCCCTTCAACATGAACCGCTACAGCAGGCGTTACAACGTAGGCACAAAGGTAGAGCTGTCGTTCAACAAACAGAGGCGTCCCGATTACGACCGCACGCTGAGCAACCTGTCGTTCGGTTACAGCTGGGGAAACGGCCGCTACTCCAACTATGTGTTCAAGCCCATCAACCTGTCGCTGATAAAGGTGCCATGGATAAACCAGAGCTATATAGAGACCATCAACAACCCCTATCTGCGAAACAGCTACAATTCGCAGATGATTTTGGGTATGTTCGGCTCGTTTACATACAACACCCAGCCGACAGGAGCCGACAACACCTACACCATAAAGATGAATGTCGAGACAAGCGGCAACTTTCTGAATCTCGTATCATTGGCCAGCGACTCCAGATATCGGCACAATGTTGACGGCGAGCGTTATTACACAGCCCTCGGCATACGCTATGCCCAGTATGCACGCGCAGAGGGTTCTTTTGTTTTTCGCAGACGGGTTGACAAAGGTGCCCTGTTGTGGCGTTTTTATCTGGCCGGGGGATACGCTTACGGCAACACACGCTCTATGCCTTTCGAGCGCATGATATTTGCCGGCGGCAGCACGAGCATGCGAGGATGGCAGGTGCGCACATTGGGTCCTGGAAATGTGCCGCAGCAGTCTAAAGAGTTTTATCCTCACCAGGTTGGAGACCTTAAAATAGAGACCAACCTTGAACAGCGTTTCCCGATATACGGACCCGTCAATGGCGCCATATTCCTCGATTGTGGCAACATATGGTATAACGGCAGGGGAGAGACAGACATAGAGGCGCGGTTTCATTTCAACGATTTTTACAAACAGCTGGCTCTCAATACAGGATTGGGTTTGAGGCTCGACTTCAGCTATTTTGTCGTCAGGCTCGACTGGGGCATACAGTTGCGTAATCCCGGCTGGGAACGGGGACATGAGTGGATAAGGCGTTTTAAACTCTCCAACACGGCCCTGCATTTCGGCATAGGATATCCTTTTTGACCTGTGTTGCCCGACAGTCAAAACAGACTGTATATCACTATCTTATCTCTTAGACATGTATATTGGCAAGAAAGTTTCAGCCAAAAAACAGTCGTACTATGGAAATAAACCATTATCTTTGTCGTTATTAATACAACATTGGGGCTGACCGGTTTTGACAGCGGGCAGGGTCTTGATGTAAGCATGCAGAGCATTGTGTGGGCGCTCTTTAATATGAACACTCGAAAATTAATTGGCAACAATAGCCTTAGACTCGCTGCGTAAGTTTTACAGAGTAAAACTCCTTAATCGGATGACTCAAGGATAGTCGTTCGACGAGTATTCCGCCGGAAACCCCGCCTTGTGGTGTCTGGTTTACGGAATATCATCAAACAGGGCTGGCCATGGCGACGTCTCTAAGCCGTGGCGAGATATCAGAGACTAAGGCGAAAGGTGGTGCGTCTTTGACCGAACCATTGGCCCGACAACTCAACAAAGACTAAGCATGTAGAAAGCTTCCGGGTTCCCCGTTTGGACGAGAGTTCGATTCTCTCCAGCTCCACAAAAAAAGTCCGACAATCGTCGGACTTTTTTTATGAAGCTGCAACACCGGGTTATGGCTTGACGGAACTGCGGATAATGGTTTACTGGCACTGCCGTTTTGATTTGCTGAAACTGCCTCCGGCGGCCCTTCCGGGGGAGGGGTCACGGACCCCGTTTTGATATGTTTGAGGAACAACTAAGCGGATAAGTACGGATAATGCGATAAAGGCGTTTCAACTATCGTCTCACACCTTTATCGCATTATCCGTTTTGGCCCTTGGGGTTGGTGCCTGGAAGATATTCAACATGGGCCATTACCTCGACGGAAAGGGTGCGGAAACAAAGCAGAAACATAACAGCAGAGCAGCAACCATAATGGCAGTGTGGCAACCAGCAACACAACCGAACACCGGCACAACGGAGAGCGCCCCGAGGCCTGCGGAGGGCACAGCGTGAAAGTCATGTGCATCACTGTCGCCCCTAATTCACTGTCATATAATTGCTGTGCGGGGCTGCGGCCCTCCGTTTGCGGAGGCTCCGGGCCGCTCGGGACTCGTTGCCTCGTCCCGGTCATAAGGAATAGTGTGCGGTTTCGTTACACTCAGACCGCCCTGCCGGACCAAAAGCCCACGCGGGACAAAGTTACCCGAAACAAAAACTACCTAACCCCAAAACCCTGCCGCCAAACCAATAACACTCCTCTAATTCCGTGGAGTTTCCCGCTGTCGGTTACCGCAACGACACGAGCGGTTCGTTGTATGTCGCGGGTACGGACGGCTACTATTGGTCGTCAGTTGCGAGTGCGTCTTACTCTGGCAGCGCGGACTACCTGTACTTCCACAGCAGTAGTTTGAACGTGACCAATGGCTACGGTAAGCGGGGCGGTTTTAGCGTGCGTTGTGTCCGCTAAATATTAATACTTTGGTTCTTTGATTTCTTTGATTCTTTCCCGAGGGCTTTGCGTAAGAGAGTCTCCCTTAGATGGTCGCGCAATAGACTCTCCCTCGGGATATAGCTAAATATATTCTCTCCGAGTGCCGTCTTAACGACACTTATGCAGTAAGAAGAGGCGATGTATAGCCTTTCTGTCGTTAACTATTGCCTCTCTGTTCTCCAAGGCCCGCTGTTTCACAATCATGAAAGCCTCTTTCAGCGAATCGAAGGGCATGTTCTCCTGCACTTCCGGAGACAAATTACCCGTACGCATGACACACAACACGCCGTCGGCACTTTCCCCGAGCACGCTCTCTTTTATCAGCCGTGCAGCCTCGTCCTCATCGACGGTGAAGCCTGCGCCGTCCCTCACAAAGCCCTCTCCCATATAGCACCGTCCAAGGAAACAAGAGGCATCGGCATCTGACGCCCGACGCAAAAGTTCAAGCCCCACCTACATCTGTTTTTTGTCATGACTATTCCATATCTTGTCAATGGCAATAGTCACTTGTTCACTGCGTTTCATAATATATGGATGCCTTTTTAACCACACTACAGACACTATGCGGAAAGCTGCATCTGCCACGTCTCAAACAGTAGCAAATGCAGCCGCCGCACACAATGCTTTTATGCTCTTATCTTCTCTTTTTTGCTGCCGGACTCCATACCTTGACCCAATCAATCTCCATCTTGACAGGAAGTGAGGAGGGATCTACCGCCCCGACCCAGCTGCCGCCCAGCTGCATGTCCAAAATCAGGAAATAGGCCTGATCGAAAGGAAACTGACCCTCCATAGAGGTCTCTATCTTGGGATATGTCAATGTAGGAGTGCCGTTGACCGAAAATACTATCCTGTCGGGATAATACTCCACCCCGTAGGTGTTATACCCTTGCCGGTCAATGGCCGCTGTTGTATAACGTTGCGGCATATCTTGCTTCAATTCAAGCGTATAATATGAATGTATGGTCTGGTAGACCACGCTGTCGTAATTCAGATGCTCCATAATGTCGACCTCTCCGTTCTTTGGATAAGGCCCATATTTCTCATCCTGCGACAACATCCAAAAGGCAGGCCATGCACCAACAGCCTCACCCAATCGGGCACGAATCTCTACCTTGCCATACTTGACGGAAAACTTGTTTTTGGTCCACACGCCGCCGGTCAGATATCGGGCGGTGTCGGCCTCGGGGTTGTCGTTCTCTACTCCGTGCAGAATCAGACAGCCGTCCTTGACCTGATAAAGGTCGTCACGCGACGACATATAGTTATTCCAGTCAGACAAACCGCGCGGAATCTTCGACCACTTGGTCGTATCTAAAAATCCATCACGCTCGAAATCGTCCATCCACACCAGCTCCCACTTCTGAGACTTCGGTTTGCCGTTGCCGCCACGTGCCAGAGCATCTGCCGGGAATGAGAAAAACATCACAGACAAAATACCGACAGCGCACCAAATCATCTTTTTATTCATCGAAATATCATTTAAATTACACAATAATGCGCCAATTTCATTAAAAACAGAAACAAAAATACATCATTATGCAATGAAAAACAATAATCGGCAATAAAATATGCCCTCGTCCTTGCGGCACAACAGAAAGCCGCCGGCTCCGGATAACAGGTACGGGCATTGTCTGTGCCCTGCATGCCACACAAAGAGCGCAGTAACGCATGATAGCATAAATCACCGTTCGGTTGCCACGCCCGTTTTTTCAATCCATGAGCGAATGTCTTTTTCGTCGGCACCATTCAGTCTGCGCCCCTCTTTCCAGTTCAGGGCCGGATAACTTGCCTTCAACGCCGCCACGCTGCCTGCAATCGAACTGCTGCCGGAGGTGGCGAACGGGATAAGCGTCTTGCCTTTCAAATCGTGATGCTCGATAAAGGTGTTTATGATTCTCGGAGCAAGATTCCACCATATGGGATAGCCTATGAAGACAATGTCACAGCTGGAAATATCAGCCCGTCTGCCGCCCAATGACGGACGTGATTCCGGGTCGTTCATCTCTGCCGAACTGCGCGACTGCTTGTCGTTCCAGTCAAGGTCGGCACTCGTATAGGGTTGCGCGGGCACAATAGCATAAAGCTCTCCGCCCGTGACGCGGGCCAGTCGCTCGGCTACACGTGCTGTCGTACCCGTAGCCGAGAAATAGACGACCGCTATTTTATTGACCAATTGTGCTTTGTTCATGTCTTGCCTTCGTTGTGCGTCGGTGGCTGGCGTCACGCCGACCATCAACAGCAATATCAATAAAAATCTATACATGCCGCCTATTGGTTGAGGTTGTCATACTCCCGGTCGGTTACCGGCTCAAGCCATTCATTAGAGGTGTTGTCGCCGGGTATCTCGAATGCAAGGTGCGCGAACCAGCTGTCGGCCGCTGCGCCGTGCCAGTGCTTCACGTTGGCCGGAATGTGGATGACCGTGCCGGGCAGAATCTCCTGCGCCGGTTTGCCCTCTTCCTGATACCATCCGCGGCCCGCTACGCCGATAAGCATCTGACCGCCGCCACTGGTCGCACGGTGGATATGCCAGTTGTTGCGGCAGCGGGGTTCGAACGTCACATTGGCGATGGAAACCTGTTCGCGCGAGATGGGTGCGAGGTAACTGTTGCCGATGAAATACTTGGCGTATGCCGTATTGGGTTCGCCTATCGGAAATATCATTTCGCGCTGGAATGCCGCTTTGGCGTCTGCGCCGGTCGTATCTTCGGCCCACACCTCTTTGGCCAGACGGAATGCCGCCCACGCCTTGGGCCAACCCGCATAAAAACCGATATGCGTGATGATTTCGGCAATTTCGGTGCGGGTGATGCCGTTCTTCTTCGCCTCCTGAAGATGAAAGCCCAGCGAACTGTCGGTGATGCCCTGGCTGACAAGCGCGGTAACCGTCACGATACTGCGGTCGCGCAGACTGAGCAGGTCGTTCCTGCTCCACACCTCGCCGAAAAGGATGTCGTCGTTGAGTTCCGCAAATTTCGGAGCAAACTCGCCCAACTGGTCGCGCCCTGCCGTTTGTACTATCTTTTCCTGTGCCATAACATGGAATGTTAAAATGCTGAATACTGAAATTAAAATGATTCGGTTCATGATTCTTTACTGAATGAAGTTGTTGATTCGGTTTGCCGGATTGAGCGGTGTCTGGTCGGACAATACCAGCGACCTGACCATGTGTAGTGTTCCCTGCTTGTATTTCTGGAAATGCTCCGAAGCGATATGTTTATCGTAGGCTTCACGGCTCGCGTATGTTTCAAGAATGGTTATCCGGCAGGGATTCTCCTTTTCGCCGACAGCGTACATGGTCAGCACGCCCGGCTCGGTACGCAGAGATATTTCGCCCACCTCGGTTGCGTATTTCATATACTCGTCAAGGTGCTGCGGGTAAACCTCTATTTTCGACAGACGCACGATACCGTCGGCCGTCATCGGCTCCTTGGCGCACATCGAGGGCTGCTTGTCCAAGTTCAGGCATTTGCCGATAATCTCGCCGGAGGTAACATACGAATAGTCGGGAAAAGTGAACAGCACCGGCTTTAACCGCGTATAGTCGAGCTTCCCGTCGCTGTCAAGCACCTCGGGGGCGGCATAGGTGTTGGCAATCGAACAGATGAAGTTGTCGAAGCCCTCGGTCTCGTAAATATCCACTACGTCGCACTCCATCGTCAGCGGCGAGGCATCGATTACCGGAGTACCGTTCTCGCCCCAGTGAAAGTCGAACACACACGACTTATCGACCGATGCGCCGCTCACGCTACCCACATAATCGGCTTTCGGCAGCATGTCACGACTCACGAGGTTAATCGAAAGTTTCCCGGACTTCCGTATTCCTTGATTGGTATAGTGATTCTTATTCATACTGACCAATATCCGGTCATGGCCGATAATGCCCGTATGTCCAACGACGAGCCAGTTCACCTTGCCATCGACCTCAGCGCCGATGACCGTCATCGGTTTGGGATAAAGAGCAAGCAGGTCTCCGAGATTCTTCTTTTCCGTTTCCATGACATTGGATTGATTCGTTTTATTTTTTTCTGTCGTGCCGCAGGACAGCAGCCCGAACAGAAGCATTAAGCTTAATAGGATTCTTGTCATATTCTTTTGTCCTTCATATATGTTTGATGAATTTTGCCGGAACACCTCCGACTACCGTATTTGCTGCCGCATCTTTCGTTACGACCGCTCCTGCCGCAATGACGGCATTGTCACCGATGGTCACGCCTTTATCATAAGCCTGTCGAATAGAGGTAATCATATCCCTTTGATTACCGGATATCATATCCCGCAGAATCGCCATTTCGTTCTCTTCCAGCCGAAACGGTTCGGCTTCCCTTTCGGGTGCATAGTCGTTTTGTTCAAGAAAACGGTGCAGCACTATCCGGGGTGTGGTATGATAACGGTCGGAAAGGAAAAGGAGCACCTCATCCTGATACATTTCTTCGGGGATTCGGTTCATCATTCTGGATTATTTTTATGATACAAAATTATGGGGAACTCTAAAATCGGACGTAACGATAAACGGGCTGTTCATACCGTTTTTACTGATTTATGAACGGCTATCACGTTTTGACGGCAAAAAATAAATACCTTTGTGATTGAATAGCAAACCGATAGGCCTTATGAGCAAAATACTGAAAGTCAGAAATCCGAATGATTACAGCCGCTATCTCGGACAGGCAGAACAGCACCCGCTGATATGTGTTGTCGATTACAAGAGAGTGTCGCCCGTGCGCCACAGCCTCAACAATTACGGCATATACGGTATTTTCTTTCATGACGAGGCCGAGATAGATATAGAATATGGTTGCGGGAGGTATGACTACAAGAAAGGTGCGGTCATCTGTGTGGCTCCCGGACAGATAGGAGGCAGGCAAGACAATGGCGAGACGGTAAATCTGACCGGCTGGGCATTGCTTTTTCATCCCGACCTGTTGTGTGGCACATATCTTGAAAAGAAGATAAAAGGCTACTCCTTTTTCGATTACCGCATCAATGAAGCGCTGCACATGACCGAACAGGAACATGATACGCTCGTTTCGCTGATGCGGCAGATACAAGACGAAATAGAGCGTAAACGAGATGCCGTGCAAGATGCCATTATAGTGAACTACATAGCTCTGGTGCTTGATTACTGCCAGCGTTTCTACAACCGGCAATTCATTACCCGCAAGATGGAAAACACAGATGTGCTGATGAGGTTTGACAGTCTGCTGCGTGATTATTTCGAGAAAGACATGCAGCTGTCTGAAGGTTTGCCGTCAGTGCAATATTGCGCCGACCGACTGTGCATGTCGGCCAATTATTTCGGCGATGTGGTCAGGAAAATGACAGGCGATACTGCGGGCAACTACATACGTCAATATATCATACAACTGGCAAAAAACGAATTGTCAGGCGGAGGAGGTATTGCACAAACAGCCTATAAGCTCGGATTTGAATATCCGCAGCACCTGAGCCGCATGTTTAAAAGGCATACGGGACAAACGCCCTCGGAATATTGTGCCGGCATCCGAAAGAGGTGACCGCCCCTTGCCGACATGCGCATACTGTCTGTTTCACGCCTCGTTTTTGCCTGTTGGTCTTGCTGCGACAGCAAGGTCTTTGTGTTCCTGTTACGGCTGCGGCAACAGATGCGACAATGCCGGCAACATGCGCTACTACGTAAGCATCAGCGGCCTATGTCAATAGTCTCTGTGCTCCTGCAAAGGAGGGGTTGGCGTCAGATCGTAATAGTCGAGACTTACGGCAGGCAGACGGAAATAGACCAGATCTGTATATGTCTTGTAAAGCCGTGACAACACAGGGTTAGCGGCATATATCTCATGTGCCGTCTTGTCATCGACATCAAACACGGCTTGTCCGGCAATACGCACCGAGACATTGCCTTTCATGGCGAGTATCTCAATGTCAGGACTCTTTTGCAGCTGCCTGTAGACCTCTTTCCCCGGAGATGTAACGAAATAGAGGGTAGGTCCATCTTGCTTCATGATTTGAAAGACACGTATTTTCGGTTTGCCGTCTTCTACAGTGGCAAACGCCACCTCTTTATTCGCTTTCAGAAATTCAAATGCCTTTCTCATATGATATTGTCTTTAAATGACACATATCCTTTGATATGTTCTTTTAGTGACCTGTTTTTGATGACATGTCTTTTTAACGACGCATCCTTTTAACGATATGTTCCGCCACTTGCCAGAAGGCGGAACATATTCTCTTTTTATGCAAGTGACATTCCGGCTCTCATAGTACTGTCTGCTCCTTGCCACCAACCTCTTCATCGTAGTCAGATAGTCGAATCGCACGACATCCGTGTTGTGCTTGAAGCGCGTCAGCAGAGTCGAAGCAGTCAGTCTATGTCCCGTAAAGAGTGTACTTTAATCGGGTTCCTAAACCCTGCTACCACTTCACCGGCTCGTTCAGAATCACACCGTCAGAGGCGTCTTCCTCTGTGAAAGTGTTGCCGCGATATTGTATGCAGAGCATCAAAAGCGGCTCCGTGCCGTTGTTGCGCACGCTTCTTTTCCCATCGGGAGCCACACGCACTACGCTGCCTTCTTCCACGGGAAACACCTGACCATCCACTTGAAACTCGCCTTTTCCGCTAAGGAAGAAGTAAAGCTCTTCGTGCACCTTGTGCGTATGCAAAAAACCTGTCTCCGTGCCGGGCTGAAACACCTGCAAGGAAAATTCTCCGCCAGTAGCACCGAGAACCGCTCCACCAAAAACCTTTCCGGGAATCCTCACTTCAGGACCTAGTTCCAATACATACTCGCACAAATCACTCATGCGGCCCACTTTAATGGCTTTGAAATTAGTTGCTTCTGCAATCTGTTCAATCTGTTTCATATTGTCTCTATTTAGGTATTTATGTGTTTTTTTATGTTGCAAAACTATTGCATTGCTGTTATTTGTACAAGTAGTTTCCTGATGTTCAGCAGGTTACTTTGTAGTAACCTTTATTGGAAATGAATGAGTTATCACACGTATTTTTTTAAAAAAAATCACTTGCTAACAAAAAGAAGTTTGATTACCTTTGTAGTGTAAACTGATACACATTTAATTATGGATCGGGCGACGATAGAAGATGCCGTATTCCCTGACTGTCCCGTACGGAATATCTTGGCAAGGATCAGCGACAAATGGTCGTTGCTGGTCATTTATACACTTGACAAATATGAGAATGAGCGGGTCCGCTTCAAGGAGTTGCAGCGTCAGATTCCGGACATATCGCAAAAAATGCTGACCGTGACACTGCGCACACTCGAAGAGGACGGTTATGTGACACGTACCATTTACCCCGAAGTACCTCCGCGCGTGGAATATATGCTGACAGAGAGAGCGAAATCGCTGCTACCGCACATCAATTCGCTGATAGAGTGGGCCTTGGATAACAGAGAGGCAATAGTCAACGACAGAAAGGCTGCCAACCGCAGATAAATTGCCTCTTCTTACTGTATAAGTGTCGTTAAGACTGCACTCGGAGAGAACTTATTTGGCTATATCCCTAGGGAGAGTCTATTGCGCGACCATCTAAGTGAGACACTCTTACACAAAGCCCTCAGATAAGAATCAAAGAAATCAAAGAACCAAAGTATTAATATTTAGCGGACACAACGCACGCTAAAACCGTTACGCATAAGGTAGCCATAGTACACGTACAAATCACTGCTATTGAACCACAGGTAGTACGCGTTGTTAGAACCACTCGCAACTGACGACCAATAGTATCCGTACGTACCCGCGTAGTTCAACGTACCGGACGAATCTGTGGTGCGGTAACCGACAGCGGGAAACTCCACGGAATTAGAGGGGTGCTATTAGTTGGGCGGCAGGTTTTTGGGGTTAGGTGTTTTTTGTTTCGGAAAGATTTGTTCCGCATGGGCTTTTGTGCCGGCAAGGCGGCTTGAGAGTAACAGAACCTCTCTATTATTTGACCAAGTAGTTTTGCTCCGTATGGCTTTTGGTCCGGCAGGCTTTTGGGCCCGGTAGGGCGGCGAGGTACGAGCCGCAACGGGCCGACCCTCCCCCCG
Organism: Rikenellaceae bacterium; assembly: GCA_029068395.1. Lineage (GTDB taxonomy): Bacteria > Bacteroidota > Bacteroidia > Bacteroidales > Rikenellaceae > CASDZP01. The sequence continues at coordinate 763 of JAIECQ010000153.1, read as the reverse complement.
CGGAGGCCCGTAATCCCGTCACGAAATTGCAGGCAGTGACTAAGGGTAGGCAGTGATGCGCGTCACTTTCACGTCTTGCCCCCGCAGGGTCGGCCCGTGGCTCCTTCACGCTAAAGGGGCGTTAAGTGCGCAGCCGAAACCAGCCAACCTAAGGTGCCGCACGTCTTTGTCACTCACCACGCCTGACCATCATCACGCCCTCGACATCCACGACGATGAGGCCGACCGCAGGTCGACCCACCCCCCGCAAAAGGGATGAAAACACAAGTAAAGAACTATGCAAGACACCGCGCGCGGTCTGAGTGAAACGAAACCGCACACTATTCCTTATTTCCGGGCTGAGGGACGAAGCCCGAGCGGCCCGGAGCCTCCGCCCAACGGAGGGCCGCATATCGGTGAATAATATGTAGGGCAGTGAATAAGTCACGGCGGTGATGCTCGTCATTTTCTTGCTGTGCCCTCCGCAGGCCCCGGGCCGCTCTCCGCTGTGTCGGTGGTTGCGGTTGTGCTGCTGGTTGCCACACTGCCATTATGGTTGCTGCCCTGCTGTTATGTTTTCTGTTTTGTTTCCGCACTCTTTCTGTCGAGAGTCCTGCCCCTGTTGAATATCCTTCAGGCACTCAACCCAAGGGCCAAAAACGGATAATGCGATAAAGGTGTGAGACGATAGTCGAAACGCCTTTATTGCATTATCCGTAATTATCCGCTTAGTTGTTCCTCAAAAATATCAAAACGGGGTCCGTGACCCCTCCCCCGGAAGGGC
>JAIECQ010000152.1 GCA_029068395.1 Rikenellaceae bacterium | reverse complement strand
GGGCCGACCCTCCCCCCGCGGAGGCCCGTAACCCCGCCACGCAATTGTAGACAGTGACTAAGTCACGGCGGTTATGCGCGTCACTTCCCCGCTTGCCTCCGCAGGCTCGGCCCGTGGCTCCTCCACGCTAAAGGCACGTACCGGCCAACCCAAGGTGCCACACGTCTTTGTCACTCACCACGCCATACCATCATCACGCCATCGACCTCCACGCCGATGAGGCCGACCTGCGGTCGGCCCACAACCACCAAGGGAATGAAAGCACAAGGAATGAGAACACCAGTAAATAACTAATCAATTAAAGCAACCACTGCGGTTTTAGTGCAACGAAACCGCACACTATTCCTTATCACCGGCATAACGAAGTATGCCGTAAGCAAAAAATTCTTTGTGTCCGGGCTGAGGAACGAAGCCCGAGCGGCCCGGAGCCTCTCCCCACGGAGGGCCGCAACCCCGCACAGCAATATATAGGACAGTGAATTAGGAACGGTGATTATGCACATGACTTTCTCGCTGTGCCCTCCGCAGGCTCCGTTCCGCTCTCCGCTGTGCCGGTGGTTGCGGCTGTGCTGCTTATGGTTGCCGCGCTAATGTTATGCTTGCTGCATGCCCGGCATAACGAACTATGCCGTAAGCAAAAATTCCTTATGCCCGGGACGAGGCAACGAGTCCCGAGCGGCCCGGAGCCTCTCCCCACGGAGGGCCGCAACCCCGCACAGCAATATATGACAGTGAATTAGTGACGGCAGTGATGCTCTTCATTTTCATGCTGTGCCCTCCGCAGGCTCCGTGCCGCTCTCCGTTGTGCCGGTGGTTGCGGCTGTGCGGCTATGCTTCCGTACCGCCCGTAATGCTTTGCTACGCTGCTGCTTATGGTTGCCGCCCTGCTGTTATGTTTCTGCTTTGCTCCCGCACCCTTTTCCGTCGAGAGTCCTGCCCCTGTTGAATATCATTCAGGCACTCAGCCCAAGGGCCAAAAACGAAAGATAGGTGTAAAGGTGTGAGACCCGAGTCGAAACACCTTTACTCCTATCTTTCGTACTTATCCGCTTAGTTTGCCCTCAAAAATATCAAAACGGGGTCCGTGACCCCTCCCCCGGAAGGGCCGCCGGAGGCAGTGCCAGCAAAACATACCGGCAGTGACCGCAAACCATCCCCGGCAGTGAAGGCAAGACAATATCCGCAGTGACCGCCTCACCGGCAGTGAATGCAATGGCATCACCGGGGTGGTATTGGGCTGTAAGTATCCGTCATTTTTTATCGTTTTTTATCTATTTCTTTTTATCTTTGCCACCGAAATGCGCACACAAACCAATGTCGCCAATACAATGCTTAATAAGACGCTTGTAATTCTTGTTTTCTACCTCATTGGCGAGGGCATCGCCATCCTCTCCGGCGATTTCATTCCCGGGAGTGTCATAGGCATGTTGCTTTTGTTCGGTGCTCTCTCGCTTAAGATTGTCAAGCCTGCAAGTGTCGACACGGTAGCCAAAGCTCTTATCGGCAACATGGTCATCTTCTTCCTGCCTCCGGCCGTTGGTGTGGTGGCATCGTTAGACCTCATATCGCGCAATGCCCTGGGCATAGTACTGGCCTCAACACTAAGCACCATTATAGTGATAGCCACCGTAGGACTGCTGCAACAGAAAATAGGTGTCAGAAGCTTCGGGCGCAAGAGAAAGGAGGGTCGGTAAATGGAAGCGTTCATAGGGTCGCATCTCTTTTGGCTCACCATGACTATTGCCACCTATCTGGGTGCGGTGTGGCTCTTCTCCAAGCTACACTTAGGGGTGCTTCATCCGCTCATCGTGTCCATGGTGGTGCTTATAACGCTGCTCAAGGTCACGGGAGTTCCTTACCAGACATATAAGGAGTCGACCGAGATGATATCGTTCATGCTCGGCCCCACGGTGGTGTCATTGGGTTACGTTCTCTATGAACAGGTTGAACATATAAAAGAGAACGCCACCTCCATACTGGTATCCACCTTCGTGGGCAGCATTGTAGGTGTTGTCAGCGTCATCGTCATATTGCGACTCACGGGTGCCGACCATGCTGTCGTTGCCTCAATGCAGCCCAAGTCGGTCACCACGCCCATAGCCATACAGCTGTCGGAACGCTCTGGCGGCATTGCCTCGCTCACCTCCATGGCTGTTGTCATATGCGGTATTTTCGGAGCGGTGGCGGCTCCGTGGCTGTTCAGGGTGTTCCGCATATCGTCACCCGTGGCCAGAGGGCTTGCTTTCGGAGCCTCGTCACACGGCGTGGGCACGGCTGCCGCCATGAAGATGGGTGCCGTTGAAGGGGCCATCAGCGGGCTGGCCATAGGCGTGATGGGCGTAATGACCACATTCGCCATACCGTTGGTGTCGGTGGTGATGAACTATCTGGGGCTGTAACCGGCATATAAAGGTCGTGCACAGAAACAAAAACACCGGCACAAAAGATACAGGAATCATTTAAATTAAACACACTAATATGAGCATCTTGCGATTCGAACTGCTTACCGAGGCCTTCCGCCGCAAACCGGTCAAGTTAGAGACCCCCGCCCACCGTCCGTCCGAACTTTTCGGAGTCAACGTCTTCAACCGAGAGAGGATGCAGAAGTACCTCACCAAGGGTACCTTCAGAAGCCTCACCGAATCTATCGACAAAGGGTTGCCGTTGAACCGCAATATCGCCGACAGCGTGGCCCAGGGCATGCGTCAGTGGGCCATAGACATGAACGCCACCCATTACACCCACTGGTTCCACCCTCTTACGGGCGGCACTGCCGAGAAGCACGACGCATTCATAGAGCATGACGGCCGCGGCGGTGTCATAGAGGAGTTCTCGGGCAAGATGCTGATACAGCAAGAGACCGACGCCTCAAGCTTCCCCAACGGAGGCATACGCAACACCTTCGAGGCTCGCGGTTACTCTGCCTGGGACATATCGTCGCCGGCGTTTGTGGTTGGCGACACACTCTGCATACCCACGGTGTTCATATCATACACCGGCGATGCCCTCGACTATAAGACGCCGCTGCTCAAATCGACCCATGCGGTGTGCCGTGCCGCGCTCGATGTGTGCCGCTATTTCTACGACGACGTAAGCAAGGTGGTGTCATATCTGGGCTGGGAGCAGGAGTATTTCCTTGTCGACGAGTCGTTGTGGGCTGCGCGTCCCGACCTCATGCTCACGGGGCGCACGCTCATGGGCCACGACAGCGCCAAAAACCAGCAGCTCGAAGACCACTACTTCGGCGCCATACCATCAAGGGTGCTGGCGTTCATGACCGAGTTAGAGATAGAGGCCCTCAAGTTAGGCATACCTGTCAGGACACGTCATAACGAGGTGGCCCCCAACCAGTTCGAGCTGGCCCCCATATACGAGGAGACCAACCTTGCCAACGACCACAACCTGCTTTTGATGGTGGTCATGCGCAGGGTTGCCCGCCGCCACGGCTTCCGCGTGCTGTTTCACGAAAAGCCCTTCAAGGGAGTCAACGGATCGGGCAAACACAACAACTGGAGCCTCGGCACCGACACAGGCGTCAACCTGCTGTCGCCGGGCGGAGACAACGCGCTGGAGAACCTGCGTTTTGTCACCTTCCTTGTCAACGTTATGAAAGCCGTGCACTCGCACAACGGACTTCTCAAAGCCTCTATCAGCTCGGCCACCAACGCGCATCGTCTGGGCGGAGGCGAGGCACCCCCCGCCATAGTATCCATCTTCTTGGGCACACAGATAAGCCATGTGCTTGAACGCCTGGAGTCGGCCGACACCGACGATATCATCACTTTCGACGGCAAGTCGCAGTTAGAGCTTGGCGTGGCCAACATACCCGAGCTGTTGTTAGACAACACCGACCGTAACCGCACCTCACCCTTCGCTTTCACGGGCAACAGGTTCGAGTTCCGCGCCGTAGGTTCATCGGCCAACAGTGCCGAGGCCATGCTGGTGCTCAATGCCGCCGTCGCCGACCAGCTGTGCCGTTTCAAAGACGAGGTCGACGCCCTTATCGCCGGAGGCATGAGCAAAGAGGTGGCCTTGGTTGCAGCCGTCAAACGCCTTATCGTCGACTGCAAGGCCATATGGTTCGACGGCAACGGCTACAGCGAGGAGTGGAAGGCCGAGGCGGCACGACGCGGTCTCGACTGCCAGACGAGCGTGCCCCTCATCTTTGACCGTTATGTCGATAACGGCAGCGTGGAGATGTTCGAGCGTACAGGGGTGCTGAGCCGCCGCGAGCTCAAATCGCGCGCCGAGGTGGCATGGGAGACCTACACCAAGAAGATACAGATAGAGGCCCGCGTGCTTGGCGACCTCACCATGAACCACATAGTGCCGGTAGCCTCGGGCTATCAGTCGGTGCTGCTTGACAACGTCTATAAGATAAAGGCGCTCTTTGACCATGAGGAGGCCGAACGTATGTCGCGCCACGACATAGAGCTTATACGCCAGATATCGGGCCATGTCGACTTCATAACCGACAACGTCACCAAACTGGTGAACGCACGCAAGACCGCCAACGTGATAGAGTGCGAGCGCGAGAAGGCCATAGCCTACCACGACACTGTGGTGCCGCTTATGAGCGAGATAAGACGACACATCGACAAACTCGAGCTTATCGTCGACGACAGGGTGTGGACGCTACCCAAATATCGCGAACTGCTCTTCATAAGATAGCTTTTTCACGGCTGCAAGACAAAACGCTTGCAGCCTTTTTTTTATCGTTACACTCCTCTGCCGCCGGCGGTTCATGCGGTTGGCTCGGATGGCGATACGACGGGTTAAAATCGAAAATAATGGAACAATTGAAACACGAGTGCGGCATTGCGATGATAAGGTTGCGCAAACCGACAGACTATTTTTTAAAGAAATACGGCACGACCAAATATGCCCTCAACAAGTTATACCTGCTCATGGAGAAGCAACACAACCGCGGTCAGGAGGGGGCCGGCGTCGCATGCGTCAGCCTCACCTCCTCTCCCGGCGAAGAGTTCATGTTTCGCCAGAGGGCCGAAGGCGCCGACGCCATAAGCGAGGTCTTCGCGGCGATACGAGCGCGCATGGACGAAGCGAAGAAAGAGTCGCGCTCCGGCCATGCCGACGGAAAAGGCGGCGACGCAGACTCCTCGGCACGGATGTCTCTGCCGTTCGTGGGCGACATATATATGGGCCATCTACGTTACAGCACCACAGGCCGCTCGGGCATAACGTACGTCCACCCGTTTCTCAGACGGAGTAACTATCGTGCCGCCACAATGGCTCTGTGCGGCAATTTCAACATGACCAACATAGACGAGTTGTTCTCTGACCTTCTCGAACGCGGACAACACCCACGCAGCACCTCCGACACCACTCTGTTGCTCGAGCAGGTGGGGCATGAACTCGATCTCGAGATAGAGAGGCTCAGACGCCTGGCAGAAGGACGGTTTCCCGACGAACGCGAGCTTATCGAACAGATAGAACGCAACTTACGCATAGAACGGGTGATAGCGCCTTGCGCGCGTATGTGGGACGGAGGTTTCGTTATATGCGGCATGACCGGAAGCGGCGAGACATTCGTCTTACGCGACCCATGGGGCATACGTCCCGCCTTTTACCATGTCGGCGAAGAGATGGTCGTCACGGCATCGGAACGCCCTGTGATACAGACGGTGATGGATCTCGACACCGACGATATACGCGAAATAGAACCCGGCGAAGCGTTGATCACCCGGGCCGACGGCCAGGTGGTTACGGTGCAGGTGCTCGAACCTCGCAAACGTGCCTCGTGCTCTTTCGAGCGCATCTATTTCTCGCGCGGAAGCGACCGCGACATCTACAAAGAGCGCAAGGGGCTGGGAGCCGAGGTGGTGCCGCAGGTGATGGAGGCGATAGGCGGAGATCTGGACAACACCGTCTTCTCATTCATACCCAACACCGCCGAAAACGCCTTTTACGGCATGGTACAGGCACTCGAAAAACGTCTCGACGAGATAAAGACACGACGGATCATCGAGTCGGGCACTGCCGACCATGCCGCAGTCGCCTCCATTCTCGAAAGCAAAGTGCGCATCGAGAAGGTGGCGGTAAAAGACATAAAACTGCGCACGTTCATCGCTGAGGGCAACTGCCGCGACGACCTGGCCGCCCATGTGTACGACGTCATTTACGGCTCTGTGCGTCCGCGGGAAGACAACCTGGTGGTGATCGACGACAGTATCGTTCGCGGCACCACCCTGCGCCGGAGCATCGTGCGCATACTGGCCCGATTGAATCCGAAGAAACTGGTGGTCGTGTCGTCGTCGCCGCAGATACGCTATCCCGATTTTTACGGCATAGACATGTCCGACATAGGCTCGCTGGTGGCCTTCAGGGCGGCCGTTAAGCTGCTCGAAGAGAACGACACGGGGGTGACGCTCGAACAGGTCTATCGCCGTGCCGTCATGCAGAGGGGCGTCGCCGACCTACAGCTCGTCAACTGCGTCAAAGCCGTATATGAGCCTTTCGGCGATGCGACGATAGCGCGAACTATAAGCCGCCTGGTGACGCCCGACGGCATAAGCTGTCCCGTGGAGGTGGTCTTCCAGTCGATAGAGGCATTGCATGCCGTATGCGCCGACCACACCGGCGACTGGTATTTCTCGGGCAATTACCCCACCCCCGGCGGCACACGGCTCGTAAACGAGGCTTTCATACGTTATTACGAGTCGGAGCACGCCGCCGGACACCGCATATAAGCGCCGACGCTCTCCTGCCAAGCCGCCGCCGATAAGCCCGTCGCACCCGACGACGAACAGCGACGCGTCGTAACGGAACGGCCGTAAGACAAACAACGCGCGTAAAGCCGTAGCGAATACCGACATTACGGGAAATAGCGAACATTTGCAATCGGATTGCAAGACAATAGTATTATATTTGTAACCGTTAATCGTCGGGGAGGCATGCCCGAGTCTGCGACCGGGAGCCTCTCCGACAGTCAGGGATGCGTCATGAATAAAACGACGACATCCCGCATAAAGATCAAGTTTATGGTTACTGTTGTCTCTATGGTTGTCTCGGCTGCGATGCTGGCTTTCGGCATGACACCGTATGCCGACATGTTGTTCTCGTCGTTTGCCCACGCACGTGCGGTGTGGTTTGCCGCAGCCTTTCTGCCTGTGGGTCTGCCCGTCATTGTACAGATGACACGACAGATGGCCCGCGGGGTGTGGTTCAGCGAGTTCATGCTCATGACTGTGGCGTCGGCAGGAGCCTTTTACATAGGCGAATACCCCGAGGGTGTGGCCGTGATGCTCTTCTACTCCTTGGGCGAATACCTGCAACACAGAGCTGTACACAAGGCCCATGCCGACATAGAGGCTCTGCTGGGTCTGCGTTCACTTATGGTGACGGTTATAACGCCCACGGGAGCCGTTGAGACACCTCCGCAAGAGGTAGCCGTAGGGTCGACCATAGAGGTCAAGGCAGGACAAAGCGTAGCCATAGACTCGCGCCTGAGCTGTGCCGAGGCCCTGTTCGACACCTCAGCTATGACAGGCGAGAGCATACCGCGCCTTTTCCGCGAGGGCGACAGGGTGTCGTCAGGACTGATAGCCAAAGAGAGAGCCGTGCGTCTTGTCACCGTCGAAAGCTATGACCGAAGCGCCGTCAGCGACATGGTGCGCATGGTCGAGGAGGCAGGACGTCGCAAAGCCCGCACCGAGCTGTTCATACGCCGCTTCGCCCGCATATACACCCCTGCCGTCATACTGGGCGCGGTGCTTATAGTGGCTGTACCCTACCTTGTGTGGCGCCTTGGCGGCATGAGCTCGTTTGCAGTCTCTGAGTGGATATACAGGGCTGTGGTCTTTCTGGCGGTGTCGTGTCCCTGTGCTCTGGTCATGAGCGTGCCGTTAAGCTATTTCAGCGGCATAGGCATAGCCTCACGATACGGCATACTGTTCAAGGGGGGCGACAGCATCGAGTCGGCGGCCAGAGTCGACACGGTGCTCTTCGACAAGACGGGCACACTCACCGACGGAGTGTTTGACGTGCAGTCGGTAGTGTGCGTCTCTGACGTCTCCGAACATCTCATGGTCGGTCTCACCGCGGCACTTGAGGCTGCCAGCACCCACCCTGTGGCATGTGCCGTTGTGCGTTATGCGCAGAAAGAGAAGATAGCCCCTATAGATGTTGACCAGATAACCGAGATTGCCGGTCACGGCATGGCCGGCTCATACCGCGGAAAGAGGCTGCTGGCAGGCAATCTGTCGCTCTTGAGAGACGAAAACATAACCCTCCCCGACCATGTGTCGCAAGCCGAAGGCACTATGGTGGCCTGCGCGTACGACGGCACATTCCTCGGCTATATATCACTGGGCGACAGACTCAAAGACGATTCCCGCGATGCAGTGCGTCAGCTGCGCTCTCTCGGCATAACAGACATTGCCATACTCTCGGGCGACCATCAACAGGCCGTCGACGCCGTTGCCGGAAAGCTGTCCATAGAGGGACACGGCGACATGCTGCCGGGTGACAAGGCCGCCTTTGTCGAGTCTGTGACCCGCCGGGGACACAAGAGCGCCTTCGTGGGCGACGGCATCAACGACGCCCCCGTCATGGCGACAGCCGACGTGGCGGTGGCCATGGGCAGACAAGGCAGCGATGTGGCGGTGCTGTCGGCCGATGTGGTAATAGAGTCTGACGAGCCGTCTAAGGTAGCCGTAGCCGTTAAGATAGGACGCGCAACCGTAGCCGTGGTGAGACAGAATGTCATAATGGCGGTGGCCGTTAAGATGGCGGTGCTGCTGACGGGTGCTTTGGGCATACTCTCGATATGGGGCGCGGTATTTGCCGACGTGGGCATATTGATAGTGCTGGTAGCCAACGCACTGAGAATATTGAAGATGAAATTCGGTACAAGATGACAGAGCATGAGACATACAGACAAGAACTTGACGCCAGAGGCATAAGACCAACTTCCGTCAGGATAATGATACTGAGAACGATGCACATGTTCGACACCGCCTTCAGCATGAGCGACATAGAGCAAGCGCTCGACACGGTAGACAAGTCGACCGTTTTCAGAACGCTGACCCTCTTTGCCGAACGCCACCTGATACACGACATAGACGACGGCTCGGGGGCTGTCAAATATTCGCTGTGCAAGGGCGACAGCTCTCCGCACGACCACATGCACGTGCATTTCACCTGCGAACGTTGCCACAAGACCGTCTGCATACGCAATGTGCAGGCTCCTATGGTTAAGCTCCCCGCTGGATTTGCATTACACGATGTCAACTATGTGCTCAAAGGTCTATGCCCCGACTGCAACAAAGAGCAGACGACATATTAACGGCGGCATGAACATTGCCGCCATCATAACAATCAAAAGACGACTATCGCCATGACTCAAAAAAGAGAGTTGCCGGTATTGGAAATGAGTTGCGCCGTGTGTGCGGGCAACGTAGAGAAAAAGGTAAGGACTATTCCCGGCGTCAAGTCGGCAAATGTCAATTTCGCATCGTCCACACTGTCTGTGGAATACGATGCCGACAAAGTGACACTGCCCCACCTCAGACAAGAGGTGCAATCTATCGGTTACGACCTTGTCATAGACGAAGACCCCGCCGGAGACATTACAGAAGCCATAGAGCACAAACAGTACATGGCGCTACGCCGTCGCGTAATAACGGCATGGGTTCTTTCGGTTCCTGTCATGGTGCTCTCTATGGCGTTCATGCACCATATGTGGTCATGGTGGCTGCAATTAGGGCTTACCATGTGCGTCATACTCTTTTGCGGACGTCCGTTCTTCACCCACGCGCTTAAGCAGATAAGAGAGGGAGCGGCAGGCATGGATACGCTCGTGAGTCTGAGTGTCTCCATTGCGTTTGTCTACAGCCTTTTCAATATGCTGTTTCCGCACTTCTGGCTCGACAGAGGTGTCACGCCCCACCTATACTACGAGGCTGCCGTCATGGTCATCGCCTTTGTGTCGTTGGGCAAGCTGCTTGAAGAGCGTGCCAAGCGCAGCACCGGCTCTGCCATCAAGAGCCTGATGGGGCTTCAGCCCCTCACGGCCCGCTTAGTCGATGCCGACGGCGAACGCGAGGTGGCCGTGTCGTCACTCTCTGTGGGCGACCGCATAAGCGTACGTCCGGGCGAGAAGATTGCCGTCGACGGAGTGGTGGTAAGCGGCAGCTCGTTTGTCGACGAGAGCATGATAAGCGGCGAACCCCTGCCCGTCGATAAAAGCAGCGGCGACAAGGTGCTCTCGGGCACCATCAACGGACGCGGCGCCTTTATCATGGAGGCCTGTGCCGTTGGCGGCGACACACTGCTGGCACGCATTGTCGAGACCGTGCGTCAGGCTCAGGGCAGCAAGGCTCCGGTGCAACGCATCGTCGACCGCGTGAGCGCCATATTCGTGCCTACGGTGGTGGCCATATCGGTGGCGACATTCCTGCTGTGGCTCTTTGTGGGCGGCGACCTCTCGCTTGCCGTCACAACGGCGGCTACGGTGCTGGTGATAGCCTGCCCATGCGCGCTGGGATTAGCCACACCCACCGCCCTGATGGTGGGCATGGGACGCGGCGCCCAAAACCACATATTGATAAAAGATGCCTTTGCACTTGAAAACCTGTGCCGCACAGACTGTGTGGTGCTCGACAAAACAGGCACCATCACACAGGGACACCCCGTGGTCACCGACATGCTATGGTATGGCGACAATGACGACAAGGCCCTGCTGCGAGGCATAGAGGCACTCTCGGAACATCCGCTGGCACAGGCCATCGCCGACAAGATAGCCTCTTTAGACATAGAGGCGACAGCCCCCGACAGCTTCGAGAGCATCACAGGGCGTGGCGTCGAAGCCTCGTTCCGCGGACGTCGTTACAGGGTTGGCAACGCCTCGTTCGCAGCCCGTACACCGCTGCCTGACGACAAAGCCTCATTGTTTGTGACGCACTGGCAAGAGAGCGGCGGCAGCGTCATCTACTACGGCACCGACGACAGGCTCATAGCCCTTATTGCTGTCAGCGACCCTCTCAAGGCAAGCTCTGCCGAGGCGGTAGACTCGCTTCAACGTCAAGGCGTTCAGGTGCACATGCTCACTGGCGACTCGCCGTCGGCCGCCCGCGCGGTTGCCGCCCTCACAGGCATAGAGCATGTGGGCGCCGGCATGTTGCCGCAAGACAAAGACGACTACATATCTGACCTTCAGACCAAGGGGCACAAGGTGGCCATGGTGGGCGACGGCATCAACGACTCGCAGGCCCTGGCCCGCGCCGACGTCAGCATAGCCATGGGTCAGGGCACCGATGTGGCCATGGATGTGGCCATGATAACGCTCATGACCTCCGACCTGTCTAAGTTGCCGGTAGCCATAAGGCTGTCGCGCAAATGTGTCGGCGTGATACGGCAAAACCTGTTTTGGGCATTCATATACAACATAATAGCCATACCCGTGGCAGCAGGAGCGCTCTACCCCTCTTTCGGACTGGTGCTCAACCCCATGTGGGCAGGGGCCGCAATGATGTTCAGCTCGGTATCGGTAGTGCTCAACAGCCTGCGACTCAAACGGGTGCGCCTATAACACACATAACTATAACCATCACGAACTAAAAACACGACAACATGGAAAAGAGAACGTTTAAGACATCGGCCAAATGTAACGGATGCGTGAGCCGCATAGACGCCGCCTTAGAGGGACGTCTTGCCGACGGAAGCTGGAGCATCGACCTGACATCGCCCGACAAGCTGCTCACAGTTGAGGACGACAGCCTCTCTGACGACGATATTGTGACGCTGGTCAAATCGGCAGGATTCAAGGCCGAACGTCTCTAAACACACCCTGCCGTCAGCACGGGATACCGGCATGACACCGCCCGAGGCAGACGACACACAGCACAACAAGACACGGGCGCAAGGACACTGCCGCCCGCAATGGCACTGCGCCCCGCCACGACGTAAACCGTTGAAGCGGGGCGCAGTGCCATAACCACCCGTCATGACATTGGGGATGCCACCCTACGGACTATTTCATCGTCCCTGCCATGCGTGACATCAACTTATAAGCCTCCTCTATGCCAAGCTCACCGGCACGGCTCATGTCGAGAAATCCCTTGCGCGAATCTTTAAGCCACAGCAATATCATGCCGCGGTTGTAGTATGCCTCGGCAAAGTCGGGATAAAGCTCTATGGCCTTGGTGTAATCGTCTATGGCAGCGGTCATATCATCGCTCTTGCATAATATGCCGGCACGGTTGTAATAAAGGTAGGCGTTGTCGGGATCTATCTCTATAGCCCTGTTTATCAACGATAACGGCTCATCGTAGTCGTAAATGTTCTCGGTGGCGGTGTTGAGGCGTTCCGAGGGATTGACATCTATCAGCAGGGTCTGACGTCTGTCGAGCGACGATACAAAGTCGGTCATCTCCGTTACCGCAACGGCACACGACATGTAATATAACGGATTGGTCGCATCAAGGGCTATCGACTCTTTAAACAACCGCACGGCGTTGGAGTATTGAAGCATCATATATTGCGTCACGCCGGCGGCATACACCGTGCGCGCCGTCCTGTCGGCCTCCATATCCCCGGCGGCCTTTGCCGCAAGCCTCTTTATCTGCTCTTTGTCTGTGGTCACGGCCATGTTGTTGACGGCAGACCCGGCAGGCATGTTGTCTTTAAATGTCGACACAGAGGCGTCATAGAGCTTCTGACGCAATGAGGGCTCTCTGCCATCTATCACCACACGGAACAACGGCAGCAGCACCACATCCACATCGCGTATCTTGATGTTGTCGAAGTCGCGGTTTCCGAAGTCGGCATCAAACGACAACAGACGTGTAAACACCTTGCTGGTGTCAGAGAGTCCGGCCAGCGAACCGCTCTTGGTCCTGTATGCCGATATCTTACGCCCGGCCATGCTGTGGTCGGCGCGCGAACCGGCCATGTCGTTCATGCGTCGCCGCACGGCAGAGCGTCCTATGTAGGCGTTGGCAAAGTCGGGGAACAGCTCTATGGCTCGCGTATAATCGCTCTCGGCCTCTGGCAAACGCCCCAACCTGTCGTTGAGAGCCGCACGGTTGAAAAAGACCAGCACGTTGTGCGGACTGTATTCGGCCACACGGTCATAATCGGCCAACGCCCGCTGATAGTCGCCTATCTGCGAATAAACGATGGCTCTGTTGAAGTAGGTCAACGAGTTAAGGCTGTCAATATCAAGCACCCTGCTGAAGTCGGCTATGGCTCCCAAAGGGTCGTTGTCGCCCGCGCTCACTATGGCACGGCTGAAATAGGCCTGTATGTTGAGGCTGTCGAGCGCTATGGCCTGCGTGAAGTCGGCATATGCCTCTTTTTTCTGCCCGCGCATCATCAATATTCCGCCCCTGCGGATATAACCGTCCGGATTATACTTGTTGACCTCCACCGCCTTGTCATAATCGCGCCATGCCGCCATGGTGTCTTTGAGCATAAGGTGGCACGTGCCCCTGTTTATATAGGCGTCGACAATATACGGACGCTTGCGTATGAAATAATCGAAATCTTTTATCGCCTCTGCAAACTGCTGGTTGAGAAACAAGGCCACGCCACGGCTGAAATAGGTGTTCTCGTTGTCGGGACGTATCTCTATCGCCTGTGCGAAATCTTTAAGTGCATCGTCGTAATTACCGGTGCGCGTGCGTGTTATGGCACGATAAAGATAGGCACGCGTAAACACCGAATTGAGGCTTATGGCCCGTGTGAAATCTTGCTCGGCGCCGGCGAAATCGTTAAGGTTAAACTTGGCTACCCCACGCAGAAACATGCCGTCATAGGCGGTGGTGTCGCCACGCAACAACACTCCCAAAACGTTTATGGCTTGACGGTAATGGCCTTTCATGATGTTCTGCTCGGCCACATAATAGAAGTAATTGCGGTCAAACTGCGCATAAGAGCGCCCTGCCGCCAAAAACAACGACACCAATAACACTATATGTGGCAACACCTTTCGCACAATGCAAAGATACGGATAAGCTGAGAGAAAAACAAACTCGTTTGTTTTCCGAAGCGGGAGTATCTTAGACCGACAGGTCAAAGTACGGGTTTGCATTTTACCGAGCGAGAGCACCCCCCGACTCACCGACTTTGGCCACGACAATACCGGACAAGCGCCAACACGTGTCACGCAGCCAAAATAGCCGCACAGACATAAAAATATGGCATTCTGTTTTGAGACTCGTCGAAAATTTGTATATTTGTAGATGGTGATGTGGCCATCAACCCAATCGTGCCACTGATAGTTAATTAGTTACACATTTGTTTGAAGATAATTTTACGATGAAACTACCGCAAAAAGTCAATGTATTGCTTTTAGGTTCAGGAGGCCGCGAACACGCCTTGGCGTGGAAGATAGCTCAAAGCGACAGAGTCTCTAAACTTTACACGGCTCCGGGCAATGCAGGCACCGCCCAATGCGGCATGAATGTCGACATCGCGCCCACCAACTTTGCAAGTCTCAAACAATTCGTTTTGTCTTCAAACATCAACCTTGTCGTTGTCGGCCCTGAGGAGCCTTTGGTGGCAGGCATACACGACTTTTTCGCCGGCGACAACGAGATACGCTACACTCCTGTTGTGGGTCCGTCGGCCGATGGTGCCAAGCTCGAAGGCAGCAAGCAGTTCGCCAAAGAGTTCATGACACGCCACGGCATTCCCACAGCCAAATACAAGTCTTTCTCTAAAGACAACCTAACCGAGGCTCCCGACTTTCTCAAAACCCTCACACCGCCCTACGTGCTCAAAGCCAACGGACTGGCTGCCGGCAAAGGCGTGCTTATAATAGACGATTTCGACCAGGCGGTAACAGAGCTTAACTCTATGATAGAGGGCAGGTTCGGAGCTGCGGGCAGCAAGGTGGTCATTGAGGAATACCTCTCAGGCATAGAGCTTTCCGTGTTCGTGGCCACCGACGGCATCGACTATAAGATTTTGCCCGAGGCCAAAGACTACAAGCGCGTGGGTGACGGCGACAAGGGCCTCAACACCGGCGGCATGGGTGCCGTATCGCCCGTTCCCTTTGCCGACGAGGCTTTCATGTCAAAGGTGGAAGAGCGCATAATAAAACCCACCATCGAGGGTCTCAAAAAAGAGAAGATAACATACAACGGCTTCATTTTCATAGGTTTGATGAATGTAAATGGCGATCCTTACGTCATCGAATACAACGTGCGCATGGGCGACCCCGAAACAGAGGTTGTCATACCACGCATAGAAAGTGACATCATAGAGTTGTTTGAAGGCATTGTCTACGAGACGTTAAGCGAAAAAGAGCTGTCAACCTCTCCCAAGACCGCCGTAACGGTAATGACCACCTCTAAAGGTTACCCCGGCGACTATGAGAAAGGCAAGGTAATAGAGGGGCTTGACAATGTGGGCGGCAAAAGCATGCTCTTCCATGCAGGCACCGCCTCAGATGGCGGACGCGTGGTAACATCGGGCGGACGCGTGATATCGGTAACCTCTCTGGGCGACAGCATCAAACAGGCAGCCACCAAGTCATACGGCACAATAAAGAAATTCTCTTTCGAGGGCATGAACTACCGCAAAGACATAGGCAAAGACCTAATGAAGCTCACCGGCGAGGCAGAGCCTAAAAAGCCCGCAGCCCCCAAAAAGGCTTCCAAGAGCGATGATGCCGACAAAGAGAGCGCTCCCCGAAAAACGACATCGTCACGCTCCCGCAAAAAGAAGACCGCCGAAGAATAGCCTCTATAGCAAAGTGCAGACTCTCCGGCAGTAATGTCTCACATACAACTGCCACAACGGCATCCCTGCCTTACTAATGCCTTGGCAAACAAAGGGAGGATGCAGGACATGAAGGTGTAAACAACTATCACCGTATCACCGATGCGATTAGACCTCACCAAACATACGCTCGTACAAACAACAGTAACCTTCTTTTTACTGTTCATACTTTTTCTGACAAGCGACACGATCAGTTATCACGAGCCGACATCGTGGAGAGGATACACCCATTTAGCCGGCTCTATCTTCATGAGCATAGGCGCCATACCCATGCTTGCCATAGCTTTGTCATTGACACTGACAGTCATAAACTCGTTTCTGGTCACCCGCATAATGTTGCGGTTCATATCTCTTAGCGACAAAAACTATATCGCCGCAATCACATACCTCACACTGACGGCAGCAACATCGTCGCTCACAAGCAATTTCCACACGCAGGCCATCATATTCCTGATTATCGTCTCCATAGAGACAATCTTCATGCTCAACAGATATAACGACATTGTGCGTCAGACATTTCTCGCCTGCACATACACGGGCATCGCCTCTATATTGTTCCTTCCGTCAGCGCTCTTATACCTCGCTCTGTTTGTCTACATGATAACATACAGAATAGTGACGTTCAAGGGGTTGCTGGCTTCGGTCACGGGGCTGCTGCTGCCGTTGTTCCTCTATTGCTACATCACATGGGCCGCCGGCGGCAAATTCCTCGCCCCTGTAAACGAGATATATGACATCACCGACAGCATATTGCTGCACAAATCGTTCAGCATATTCACTGTCACCATTCCGCAATACATATTCATTGCGCTGTGCATATTCCTCGCAGTGCAAGGCTTTTGGCGCATGGCTATGGCGGCCAACCACATCAACGCCATAACGGTACGTTCTTACGTCTGCTTCATGTATCTGCTTGTGGTATTGACTGTCATGCTCGTGCTGGCATACGGCACTTCATACACTCTGCTGCCCCTCATGACAGTGCCTCTGTCGGTCATCATATCGGTATTATTCCGGCAGATGCCCAACATCTACGTCAAGAACGCCATAGCCATAGCCTTTGTTATTCTCGCGCTAATTATAGCCTGACAAACACGCTCTTTCATCAACCTGAGGAATTCTGCCGCACAATATTCTTCAGGCATACTTTTTGCAGCACAAGAGGCAAAAACCATATGACATGAAAGAGCACAAGAACATAACAGCCAAGGGTGGCCAGCCGCTCACCCTTCAGGGCGAAATTATCGAGGTGGGCATGCAAGCCCCCGACTTCGAGGCATACGACAACAACTTCAAACAGGTGCGCCTCTCTGACTTCAACGGCAAAAAGAGGGTTATATCCATCTTCCCATCTATAGACACGCCGGTGTGTGCATCGCAAACGCGCACATTCAACAAGAAGGCGGCATCGTTAGACGACGACACCGTTGTAATATCCATATCTAAAGACCTGCCGTTCGCCCTCGGACGCTTCTGCGCGGCTGAAGGCATCGACCGCAACTACACCCTTTCTGACTTCCGCGGCGACTTCGGCCCCAAATACGGCTTTCTCATCAAAGAGATGGGCCTGCTCGGACGAGGCGTCATAGTGGTCGACAAAAACGGCAAGGTGGCCTATGTCGAATACCTCGACGACATAACCAAAGAACCTGATTACGACAAAGCCATCGCCGCACTGAAATCACTGTAAACACACAGGATAGCTTCATATTTTTCCTGACCCTGCCCGAGTTATCGTAAAACTCGGGCAGACTGTTACAACAGCAGATGCACAGCACCTCATATCCGCCGGCAGTGACGATACTAATAAGCCATCGCCATGCTGTCGACCCAATTGCGCTCCATGCCATAGAAATCTATAGGCAGACCCGCATCTGCGCCATCCAACTGCCTCTGTTTCTGCTCAAAGAAAGCCTTCCAACGCCTGTAGTAAAGTTCTCGTAAAATGCCGCTCCACTCGCGATGCGAATAGTCGTGCAGGCCTCCTCTGTTGGCCGCCACGCTGTCGCCCCACACCGTTATCAGCATGGCGGCATTACGCCCATAGAGCCTCTTTTCGTCGTCTGTCGCACCCGCAGCCCGTGCCGACGACAGCCATGACGACACGCAAAACTCGTCTCTTGTGGCCAACAGACTGTCTTGCTGCAATATAAGATCAAGGAACTGCGTTGACTGCAAGCGGAAAGACTCTCTGTCACGGCGGTCATAGCTCTGCGATATGTCAGAGAGCAAGGCATTGGCCTTATCGGCAATGCACTGACGCTCAATGTCTACAAGGTCATACCCGAAGTTATCACACCCTTCGTAACCGTCAGCCACCGACCTTAGCAGAGCCGCGGCCTTGGCGGTCGAGTCGGGCGAATAAAACAACTCGGAGCACCCCCACGTCGACGTGCTTCTGAGCCTCAAGCCTGGACGCGCGCACAAAAGCGACTCCACAGTACCCTCACCGGGATAATCTGCCGGTGCATTATAGACGGTGTGCTCCAAGGCCCGCCATGCCTGCAACACCTCCTTTTCGGGCTCTCGTCCGTAACGCGCTTTCAGATAGCCCCTCAGCCACTCGTCGGAAGAGAAACGCTCCTGACGCCAAGGCAGCTCATAAAGCAGTTCAAACATCACGGGATTGTTCTCTATGCCCTCGGGCGTGGCACCGACACCGCGCAATGTGGCGCCGTTAGCATGGTCGCAGGCATCGTAATATCCGTTGATCAACCGCTCCATGCGACCGTGCATGCCAACGTTACCGCCGAAATTGAGCAGCATGCAATAGAGCCAGTCATGGCCGCCGAAACCGTCAGGACGATACCACGGGGAACTCTTGTCGCCCCACTGGGGAAGCTTCTCGCTGTAAAGGTCGAGCACCATCATATCGCCCGCCGCCAGCGAGTCTGTCATAGCGGCACGCGGATTGGCCTGCCATGCCTGAACCACCCACACGGCATCAGGATTGGCTCTCTTCATGGCCGCCATGATAGCCTGCCCCGCCTCGACCAGGTCGACCCCCTTGGTGTTGCCTCCCTCGTGAAAAGGGTCCATGCTATAATACGAGGTCTTGCCATAAAGCCGCTCTATCTCGCCGTAATACATATCGGCAAACTCCTGAAAATGCGCATCTTTCGGGGACAGGAACGCCGGACGAGGAAAGCCGCACCACATACCCGGATCGGCCACCTCATAGCCCAACTTAGCCCCTATGTTGCGAGGCACCATGCCGGCATAACCGGGAAAAACAGGCTCTATCCCCAACTCACGCATGCGGGCCACTATCCTCTTCTGCAACGCCTCCTGACGGCGATACCAACTGTCGGGATTGGGACCGCCCCACCCCTCAAGGTTGTTCATGTGCCACCAGGCGGTAAAACCCGGACCGGCAATAAACTCGTTTATCTCGTCAGTGGAGTAACCCACGCGCTTCAGCAGATTGTACCACACCGCCTCCATGCCGGTGACACTCAGCGGCATGGATATGCCATGCAAAGCCATCCAGTCAATCTCTTTCTCCCACCGTGACCAGTCCCAGAAGGCCATAGAGTAAGAGTGGGTACAATAGTTGAGATAGTAACGGTGGCGCATCTTGGTCTTGTGCGTTATGGCCGCCGACGGCAGAGGCAGTGTGTCGGGCAGCTTTTGCGTCATATTGTTCCAACACAGATGTATGCCAGCCACATATTTGAGATACCAGTTGAGACCCGTGGCCAGCGATATGTCAGAGTTACCCTCTATCAGCACCTTGCCATTCTGAGACGTTATGTTGAAATAATCCTCGTCAGGACTCTCGCCGTCAGTCAGTCTGAAGAGTATTCGCCCCTTTGAGGTACCCTCGGTGACACGTGCCGCCAAATCCTCTGCCGGCAACGACTCAGAGCCGCACCCCCACAACATCACCGCCGCACACAACGACACTATAAAAACACGCACATTCATCGTCATTTTTTACATATTTTACACAAAGGTACGACAATTTTAATCTGCCGCCACCTCCCGCGCATAATGTCGCTACACTTTTTTTACTATCTTCGTGACATAAAAACCTACAGCCATGCTAAAAGAATCGACATTACTGTTTTTATCGGACTTGCGCCAGAACAACAACCGCGAGTGGTTCAACGACAACAAATCGCGTTACGAAGATGCCCGCGATGATGTCATGGCTCTCGGAGAGCTGCTGCGCGAGAAGATACGCGAGTTCGACCCCGAAATATCGCCCGACTACCCCATCAAACGCTCCATGTTCCGCATATACCGCGACACCCGTTTCAGCCGCAACAAAGAGCCTTACAAGACCAACCTCGGACTTGTGATAAACGACAACGGCATGCTCAAAAACCCGCTGGCCGGTTACTATCTACATATAGAGCCGGGCGAAAGCGCCATCTTGTCGGGCTGTTACATGCCCGAGGCCCCTGTACTCAAACTGTTGCGCGACGCCTTCGACCTCGACTGGGAGCTGTTTGAAAGCGAGGTGATGGCCGACAAGCTGTTTGCCGACCACATAGGCGACCTATGCCGCGAAGACCGGGTGCTAAAACGTGTTCCCAACGGCTACCCCAAAGACTCCCCCGCAGCCGAATACCTCAAACTTACAAGCTTTTACGGCGGAGCACGCTTGTCTGACCAAACCTTGACGTCGCCCTCCGGCATCGACGAGATGGTGACCGTATGCCGCGCTCTCAAACCCCTCAAAGAGTTTCTCAACAGAGCCATCAGATATCAGGAGTAGCCACAAAAAACGGGGAGCCGACAACCGCCGCCTCCCCGACAAATCACACAGCCGCCGCCCTTATCTTGACCAGCCGTTCTAAAAGCGGCTCCAGCATGCTGAGCTTAAGCATATTGGCACCGTCCGACTTGGCTATCGCAGGGTCGGGATGGGTCTCCATAAAGAGGCCGTCCACCCCCACGGCCACGGCAGCGCGGGCAATGGTCTCTATCATGTCGGGGCGTCCGCCCGTCACCGTGCCCTGATTGGGCTGCTGCAAAGAGTGGGTTATGTCCATCACCACGGGCAGACCCGTCTTCTGCATTGTGGGTATGCCGCGGAAGTCGACCACCAGGTCACCATAGCCGAACGTGGTGCCCCTGTCGGTGAGCATGACACGCCCGTTACCGCACTCTATCACCTTCTGGGCGGCCATAGACATAGACTCGGGCGCAAGAAACTGCCCCTTCTTTATGTTGACCACCTTGCCCGTGGCGGCTGCGGCCTCAAGAAGGTCGCTCTGACGACACAGGAAAGCCGGTATCTGAAGCACATCGACATACCCGGCAGCCATAGCCGCCTCAGAGGCCGAATGTATGTCTGTAACCACCGGCACACCGAACCGCTCTCTCACCTCGGCCAATATCTCAAGCGCCTTACTGTCGCCTATGCCCGTAAACGACGTGCGCGACGAACGGTTAGCCTTACGGTAAGAGGCCTTGAATATATAGGGTATCTTAAGGCGTCGTGTCAGCTCTACGGCCACAGAGGCCACCTCCATCACGCACTCGCGGCTCTCGACCACACACGGACCGGCCATGAGGAAAAAATTGCCCGAACCGGTGTCGGCGATAAGAGGTATAGATGAAATTATCTCTTCTTTTGTCATAACGATATGGTTTATTTATACTTGTCTCTCCACATAGCATCTTGCAGCCGTGCCGTCTCGCGCTCACGGGCGTTGTCGGCGGGGGTGTAGAAGCGGTGCGACGAAAGCTCGTCGGGCATATACTCCTGATATACGAAATGGCCCGGATGGTCGTGCGCATACTCGTATGTGGCACCGTAACCGAGCTTTTTCATAAGCGATGTGGGGGCGTTGCGCAAGTGCAAAGGCACATCATGACGGTTGCCGCCGCGCACATACTCCAAGGCCGCATCTATGGCCAGATAGGCAGAGTTGCTCTTGGGGCTGGTGGCCAGATATACGGTCGCCTCGGCCAACGGTATGCGTCCCTCGGGCATGCCTATGTTAGATACGGCATCGAAACAGGCGTTGGCCAGCAACAGGGCGTTGGGATTGGCCAGCCCGATATCCTCTGCGGCCGATATCACGAGCCTGCGGGCTATGAACTTGGGGTCTTCGCCGCCGTCTATCATGCGCGCAAGGTAATAGATGGCCGCCTGGGGATCACTGCCCCTTATCGACTTTATGAATGCCGATATTATGTCGTAATGTTGCTCGCCGCCCTTGTCGTAAGTGGCGGTGTTCTCTTTGAGGGCGTCTATCACGCGCTTGTCGTCTATTATCACGTCACCGTCTACGGCGCCGCACAACACATCTATGATGTTCAACAACTTACGCGCATCACCGCCTGAAAAGCGAAACAGGGCGTCGGTCTCTCTTATCTCGAAATGGCGACGACACAGCTCCTGGTCGCTCTCTATGGCCCTGTGCAACAGTTTGTCGAGGTCGTCGGCCGAGAGGGCCTTAAGCGTATATACCTGACAGCGAGACAACAACGGACGTATCACCTCAAACGACGGATTCTCGGTCGTCGCACCTATAAGGGTAACGACACCCTCTTCCACCGCCCCTAACAGAGAGTCTTGCTGCGACTTGCTGAAACGGTGTATCTCATCTATGAAAAGCAACGGCGGCGGCGAATCGAAGAAACGGTCGGAACGCGCCTGCGATATCACCTCGCGCACATCCTTGACCCCCGAAGAGACAGCCGAGAGGGTGTACATCTTACGGTCGAGCGTGCGAGCCACTATCTTGGCAAGGGTGGTCTTACCCACGCCGGGAGGCCCCCACAATATGAATGAAGGCACAGCCCCGCTCGACATGAAACGACGGAAAAGCCCATCAGGACCTACCAGATGTTCCTGCCCGATATAATCGTCGAGTGTCTGCGGCCTGAGTCGTTCGGCAAGAGGTCTGAAACTCATAGTGCAAATTTATATAAAGACAACCTCGTGCAAACAGGGCAAAGACAACATCAAACTCACCTGCGAGTGCCCGCACGGTTACCTTAGTGCAAAGATAAACACAAAAGAGGATATAAAAAAGCTCTTTCATGCAATCAAACGACACAAACTCAAGTCGTGCCGCACTCACATTTTCTCACCGCCGGCAACATCTTGCACAATTTTTGCGACAGGTGGTCGACACAAAAAGAGATACCGATTTTTTTATTATCTTTAGACCCAAATGCAACAATATGATAAAAATAGGCATCATATCAGACACCCATTCCGTTTTCGATGACAAGCTGAAACACTTTTTAGACCCTGTCGACACCATATGGCACGCCGGCGACATTGGCGACATAGAGACTGCCGACCTCATAAACGCTTTCAAACCCCTCGTTGCGGTCTATGGCAACATCGACGACTTCACCGTGCGGTCGACATACCGTAATGCCGTGACCGCGTTCGAGAGCGAGGGCGCCAGAGTCATCATGACCCACATAGGAGGTTATCCGGGCCGTTACGAAGCCTCCTTCAAAGACAAGATAGCCGCATACCGCCCCACCATCGTGGTCACAGGCCACTCACACATACTCAAAGTGATGTGGGACAAACAGATGGAGCACCTGCACATCAACCCCGGAGCCGCCGGCATCAACGGCTTTCACCGTGTGCGCACCGCCGTGCGGCTGACCATAGACAACGGCATACCCCGCGACCTTGAGGTGGGACAATGGGACAGATAGATGGCACCGAGAGCACACCATATGCTTCTTACAACCATACTGCTTGCGGTCGGTCTTGCGGTCGCCCCCCTCGTCGCATCGTCACAAAACAGAGACACCATACCGCCCAAAAGCTCCTCGCTGCAACAGATCTCGTGCCACGCAATGGAAAGCCGCGACTCTATTTTGCGCAAAGCACTGACAGACAACATGCTGCCAAGCCGTCCTCTGCCTGTCAAAGAGAGGCATGCAGAGCCTGACAAAGACAGTGACGCAAAAGAGTCTGACACCCTTATGTTCCGCCGCCTTGTCAACCTCCCCGAAGAGCTGCACATCAGAGAGAGGGTCGATACCGGCCGCATACTCAACATCAAGATAGACACCATACGCCACAAATCGAAACTGGCGCGCAAGTTTCACGACATATTCTCATACACCCCTTCGCCCACCGGAAGGTTGACTACCGAACGGCCCGACAAACAATACGAGGGTTACATCATCGACTCCGTCATCATAATACGCATACCGGCATTCGACGAGAACGTCAAAAACAAATTCCTGCGCTGGCACTATCGCGTGGGCAACAACATACACGTGCTCACACGCCAAGAGAGGATACTCAAAGACATTCTGATAAAGCCCGGCGACCGACTCAACTTCACCGACATATCGAGAAACGAGGTGTTTTTGCGCGAACAAAACTTCATCAACGACGTGCAGATACTCGCCCAGCCCGACAACACCCCTGGCCATGTGGTGCTGACGGTCTTCGTGCGCGACAAGTTTTCAATAGGCGGCGAGTTTGAAAGCAGCGAAGACGACTCCAGGCTATCCATCTACGACAACAACTTTCTCGGCACAGGCAACACGCTTAAATTCACCAATTACATCAACTTCGACGAGAAACGTTTCGCCAAAGCCGGCGACATATCATACAAGTTCAACAACCTCTTCGGCTCGTTCACCGACCTTACCACCACCCTCGGATATGGCGACCGCGGCAACTATTTCACCGTACACAACAGGCTCGCCAAGCCATACATAAGACCGACCGACATTGCCGGAGGTCTCGACCACAACTTCTCGCGCGACATGGAGGATATCGCCTCTATGGACTCTGTCATACGCACCACAAGCAACATATTCTCGGCATGGGCAGGTGCCTCCATAAAGATAGCCCCCAAAGAGACGGCCCTCTTTTTCAACCTCAGGTATGAATACCGCCACTTCATCGAAGGCCCTTTCGTCAACCGCTGGGTAAACCGCTACTATCACAACAACAAGTCACTGCTGGTCACTTTCGGCATCTATCGCGAACACTTCTATCGTGGCAACCTCATATACGGATTCGGCCGCACCGAAGACATAGCCTACGGCTTCAAGGCCGAGATATTGGGCGGCTACAGCTGGGGCCGCTACGACAACATACCCTATATAGGAGCGCGCCTCTCGTCAGGACACCGCACACGCCTGGGCTATCTGACCGCCAGTGCCCAATGGGGCAGCTACCTCAGCAGCCTCAACCGCTACAATCAGATGATAACGCGTTTCGACATGCTCTTCTTCACACACCTTGTGTCGCTCAGGCGCAACTACCACCTGCGACAGTTCTTCAAGTTCGGCACCACAATAGGCTCTAACATGATGGTAGGCCACGGACAAACCATCACATTCAACGGCAATTACAAACTGCGCGACGTCAGCACCAATAACACCACGGGCACCTCGCGCCTCTATTTCTCGCCCGAAACGGTGATATTCAGCCCCTGGCACGTGTTCGGATTCCGCTTCTCCCTTTACTCGTTCCTCGACTCGGGCACACTGGGCTACGACAACAATCCGTTCAAAAACAAATTCTACACCGCCGTGGGCATAGGCATCAGATTCCGCAACGAGAAACTATCTTTCAGCGCATTGCAACTGAGACTGTCCTATTTGGTCAAAGGCAGCCCGACCATGTCATCGCAATATTTCCGATTCGGACACGAACAAAGACTCAACACCAACCGATTCATTCCCACCGAACCGGGATTCATAGAATTTGAATAGCACACCGTCCAAACACAAAAAAGCCCGGAGAGCGACCCCGGGCACACTTCACAACGGCAATATCCTTAACCCAACTGCATATCAGGCTCGAAATCAGGCGCCTCAAACTGCTTTTTACCGTTGAGCGTAAAGCGCAGATAGGTTATGGGCTTGCCCTCGCCGAGAAAACGCGTCTCGTATGTCGTCTTAATATCAGACAGCTCGCGCGGCAACCCCGGCTCGTTGTATATGTCGGTCAGCGCCGTCACCACAGGCAGAGCGTTGGCCTCGGCCACAGCCTTGCTGTAAAGATGCAGATGCAGGGAGTCGGTCTTGAGGTTTATGGCGCCGTCTTCTTTCATGAACGAGGCGTAACGCTCAAGGAAGAAAGGCGAGGTAAGACGTTTCTTGGCACGTCCCGGCTTAAGCTGCGGATCGGCAAACGTTATCCACACCTCATCCACTTCGCCGGGAGCGAAAAACGAGGTTATGAACTCTATGCGGGTACGCAAAAAGGCGGCATTGGATATACCCTCCTCGGTCACGGTCTTGGCCCCGCGCCACATACGCGCCCCCTTTATGTCGACACCTATGAAATTGCAGTCGGGATATATGCGTGACAACCCGACGGTATATTCGCCCTTGCCACACCCCAACTCAAGCACTACGGGATTGTCATTTCCGAAGAAATCACGACGCCACCGCCCTTTCAGCGGATGATCCTTGCCAAATATGTCATCAAACTCGGGCTGCACCAGACAACGAAAAGTCTCGTTCTCGGCAAACCTCATCAATTTATTCTTTCCCATCTGTCTACTGTTTTCGCCACCTTTTTTCTCCGCCACTCGTCACTACCTTATGGCCACGCCCACCGCCTTTATGCCGCAACGCTCGCCGCCACCTACACGACGCAACGACATCAGATAGTTGCCCCGACATACAAACCGCGCCGAGTCGACAAGCGACACCACATGCTCTGACGGCATATTGCGAGCATCGCCCGACAACGACACCCGATAGTCGCCGCCCGACCTCACGCCATCGGGCGTGAACACCTCGAACACCACATGCAGGGTGTCATCAAAGGGCAGCCTTTCGGTGGCAATCACCATGTCTATGCTCCTTGGGGTCAGCGTGTCGTCGTTATGAAAGGTGTAATGCAAGACTCTGTCACCCCACTGCTCGACCGAGACGTCATAAAAACGCTCATAAAGGCACATGTCGGTGCACGCGAAAGCCGCCAGTGTCCATACCGCCACCAACACAAGCCGCCCTTTCAGCCGACATCCGCCTGCGTGTCTGTTATCCGTCTGCATGTCACCGTCAGTTTGCAGCACTGTTGCCGCCACCATTGCCGCCGCTGTTGCCGCCACCACGGCGCCGTCTGTTGCGGCCGCCTCCGTTACGACGATGGGGTCTCTGTCCGTCGCCCTGCCCTTCACGCGTCTGGCCCTCACCACGAGGCTGTTCTTTGCGTGCGCCCTCGCCACGAGGCTCTCTGCGAGGCTGGTCACCGCGTGACTGGTCGGCACGTTGCTCTCCGCGAGGCTGCGACCCTCCGCGCGACTGTCGGCCCTCGCCGTCATCACGACGGTCACGACGCCGCCTGTTGTCTCGACGACCCGACTTGCCGGTATCGAAGCGGGTGATGCTCTCTTCCCCCACAACATTCTTGAAATCGGGCAGTTGCTCACGGGGTGCCGCATCCTGTGCCGACAAAAGGGTGTCGGGCTTGACGCCGCGGCGGTTCATCGACAATATCTCTTTGACACGTCTAAGCGGCACTGTGACAATGTTTACCGTGCTGCCCGGGTCTGACGAGAACGACAACTGTTTTTTGAATATATCGGTCTTGACCAGATAATAGCTACCCTCCATGGTCTCAAGCGGGGCGTTGATCTTGGGAAACTCGCGTCGGGCATCTATATATGTGTCAACCTCATAATTGAGGCAGCATTTGAGCTTGCCGCACTGTCCTGCGAGTTTCTGCGGGTTGAGCGATATCTCTTGAAAGCGGGCCGAGTTGGTGGTGACCGACACAAAGCCACTCATCCATGTAGAGCAACACAGCTCACGTCCGCACGAGCCTATGCCGCCAATGCGACCGGCCTCCTGACGCGCACCTATCTGCTTCATCTCTATGCGTATGCGGAACTGCTCGGCAAATATCTTGATCAGCTCGCGAAAATCGACCCTCTCATCGGCGATGTAATAAAATATCGCCTTCATCTTGTCGCCCTGATACTCTACATCGCCTATCTTCATGTTAAGCCCCAAATCGGCGGCTATGACACGCGAACGTATCATGGTGGAGTGTTCTAACGCTATGGCCTCCTGCCACTTGACTATGTCGGCGGCCTTGGCCTTGCGGTATATCTTCTTGAACTCGATCCCCTCCGACCTGAAACCGGTGCGTCTCATCTGCTTGGCCACCATGTCGCCGGCCATGCTTACAATGCCTATGTCGTGTCCAGGCGAGGCCTCCACCGCAACAATGTCGCCCACCTCAAGACGCAAATCGGAGGCATTGCGGTAATAACCCTTGCGCGTGTTTTTGAACCTCACCTCAAAGATATCGCCCGCCTGAGCCTCGGGTATGTCTGAGAGCCAGTCGTAAGCCCCCAACTTGTAACACCCGGGACAAGCCCTTGCCGACGACTCTTCGGGTATGGCGCCGTTTTCAAACGTGCACCCGCGCCCGACATCGGTTCTATATTCCTTTTTATGCTCTTTCATACATCCGTTTTTTAGAGGCTGCAACGCTCGCCTGCCTCCCGATTTGCAAAAATAAAAAAAATCGTCGCAACGGCAAAACGCCACTTGCAACAATAACTGCCGGCAAGACCACAATAGCGCTCCGTCATGCAGTCATGCCACCCCAAAACCGCCTCACACTCGCAAAGGCCCTGCCACTACTACAACATTCCGTCACCCCTCTGCATGCCTGCCGCCGTTGACACCCCCTCTTCTAACGCCGAAAGACCGGCTTTGCAGCCGGTCTTCTGTCATGTTTGCTCTTTGGCATTAGAATGGCAGGTCGTCAACGCCGCCGTCGGTCATCTCAACGGCAGGAGTCTCGGGTGCCGGTGCGGCGTAAGAGGCTGCCTGTGCGCCTCCGTACGTCTGCTGTTGCGGCTGCGAATACTGCTGTTGGGCGGGAGCGCTGTTGGCGCCGTCATAGCTGCTCATTGGCGGCATCGCAGGACGGTCGTTGTCGCCGCGACGGCCAAGCAGGCGCAACTCATCGACATGAACCTCGGTGCTGTAACGCCTTATCTTGTTTTCATCTTCCCACTGACGCGTACGCAACTTACCCTCGACATATATCAGCGAACCCTTGCGCACATACATCTCCACAACGTTTGACGTCCGCCTGTTGAATATGAGCGAATGCCACTCGGTATGCTCCCGCGACTCCTGCGTTGAAGGGTTGTATATGCGTTCGTTGGTCGCTATGTTGACTCGCGCCATCTTGCCGCCGTCTTCAAATGTCCTGACCTCAGGGTCACTGCCCACATTGCCTACCAATATGACTTTATTTACCATTGTCTCTGTTTTTTAGTATTAAACCCTTCAAAGATAACATTTTTATTGCAAAAGCGTTCATCTTTACAATAAAAATAGTTTGAAAAACACACCGTCAACCTACAAAATACACCATGCGTCCGACGCCAAGTAGCGGCTTACAACTCCGGCACATCATCCTCTACGTCAATGGCCCTGTCGGGGAAACTTCTGTCGAAGATGATGACGTTACGGTCTTGACGACTCTTCTTGCCGGCACGGCTCTTCTTGTCAGACCGCGCGGCGCTGCCGGGGAAGTCTATCTTCATCGGATCTACATTATCACCATCATATATCTGATAGTCATGCACATAATCCATATAATAAGACGACTGGCCGGTGTCGCGTCCTTTATGACTTTCCGCTTTAGGCTCAGGCTCCTTGCCCCAGAAGAAGTTCATGCCTGCACGATACGAGAGGCTTCGCAGCCCTCCTAAGCCGCCGCCTATACACGAGATGCTGAAATCGCTCATCGCATAAAACTGAAACCTCCGCAGATTGGCCATAAGACCCACGCCCACCGACAGAGGGTCGACCCTCTTGTTAGACAAGGCCGCAATGGCCGAGAAACGACCGTTTGCCGAGGTGTAACGATATCCTGCCGTAAGGGCGTAGTATGCGGTCTGGCTGCCACCGAACGTGCCCAGGAAATTCATCGACAGCACATGCCGCGAGTCGCCTCTCAGGTCATACTCGCCACTCAGATTCATGGTCATGGGCATGGCTTTGGTGTGGGCATATCCGGCCACGGTATCCAAATCAATGCTCTTCAAAAGGTCGTTGTATATCGAGTCTATCGCATTGTCAGACGACGACTCTATATATGAGTCTAAGTCGCCAAAGCCCTCGAAACGATACGAGCCGTTGCCCGACGAGTATATGCGTGACGACGAACGCCCCGACCACTTGATAAACCCCATGTCGGTCAACCCGAGACCGACACGCCACCTGTTGTCGTCAGACCTCCACTGAGCGCCTATGTCGAATGCCATGCCCGGGTTGAGCACAACGCTCACCAAATCATTCTCACTGCTCAGGTCTATGTTGCCTCCCGTTATATCCACCTTGCCCCTTATCAGGCTTCCGGCAACGTCCTTGTCTATCGTAAAGCGTGTGTCGTTGGTCGACAGCTGCGCAAGTCCGGCAATGAACTTCACCCGTCCGCCCACACTGAAATTACGTCCCACCTTGCGGTGATACCCCAAGGCCGTCTCGTTCCAGGCCATCACGTTACTCCTCAACGTAAGGTCGAAACGGCCGGAGTAGTCCAACGGATTGTTGAACAGATAGTCGAACAGCCCAGCCGGATATGTCGACCCTGAAGAGACCCTTACACGGTCAGAGATGCTGACAAGCCCGCCGTGCCGTGTGCGGACGCCCACGTTCAACAGGTCTAACCCCATCTCCAGCCTGAAGGCCTTGCCGCGGACCTTGCGGGCGAGCTTGGCACCGTCTATCTCTCCGTTCCTGATAAACGAGCCATACCCGAGCGATGTGCCCACGTTGATGCCCACAGCCCCCAGCAACGGCAATGACAGGTATGACCGCTCCGGCACAACGGCCGGATTGACATACATATTCTGCGGCGTGACACCCACGGCGGTCATCAGGTGCATGTCTTGCCCCCTGAGCGACGACGCACAGGCCAAAAGCACCAATATAGTCAACAGCGTCTGTCTCATCGTCTTAGTTGTTTATAACACCATTTATGCCTATCGCAAGGTTCAGTTTGAGTCTCGAATCTTTATAAATCTTGACATTGCGCCTATTAGAGGCGTCGAGCGACGAGGCGCTTATCTTGAAGCGCATCTTGTCGATATTGGCAATGTCGTTGAGCACCTCCGGATTAAGCTCCACCAATATGTAGTTGCTCTGGTCTATCACAACAGGCGTTGCCATAGACATGGGCAGGTTGTTCTCTGTCGACGGTATCACTATCCTGTCCATGGCAAAAGGCTTCTCCTGACCCTGCACGGTCACCCCTACAAGGTCGAGTGTCAGCTGTAACGGGAAATAGTTGCTGCCGGTTATGGCCAGTTGCGCCTTCTTGAAATCTAAACCCAAGTCAAGATCCATGTCGTAAGTGTCGCTGTAAGATATGTTGTCAAACACCCCGTAAAGAGGCATTGCCAAAACCAACGAGCCGTCAATCGCGCATGTGCGGTCGTAATAATTCTCTTGCACCTCGGGCAAGGTGCCCTGAGATACCATCAGGTCTTCATACGAGGGGTTGGTTATGATGCTGAACAGAAACTCTACAGTGCGCAGGTCTTTGGTCAACATGTCAGAGATGCCCGTGCCGTTGGCGGTTATGCTGTTGTCTATCACGATGCTCGACACGCCCTCGCCAACATAGAAACGGGTCTTGCCATAACCGTCGTCAAGTAAAATATCGCGTCCGTCAGCCTTCAGACTCGTCAATATCACTGCCACCGGAAGCACGAAAGTGTTCTTGAAGTTGATGGTTATCGAGGGGTCGGCAAGGTAAATAGAGTCGACATTACCCAGAAAATCGTTTATGCTCTCGTCTATGGTGATGGTGGTCATGGCGGGAGTTATCTCCTTGCGGCCGAAATATCCACGCGCCGAGAATATCTTCACATTATCAAACGACAGCTCCACCCCGAGCGAGGCCGACGGATAGACCGTGCCGCTGAACACAAACGCCATGCTGTTGCCGTCAGAGGGTTTTATGGTACATCCGGCAAGGTCGACAACTTGACCCGCCCTTATCTCTATCGGATTGCCCGACACATCAAACACATTCTCAACCTTGCACACAAGCCCGCTCAAAGCCCCGCCGTCCGAGAAGCGCAGGCTGCCGGCACTCAGTTTCACCTTCGAGAGACGTTCGTCACCCGGCATATCAAGTTTCTCGACCACCCTCTTTTCAGGTATCTCTATGCCGGCATCTAACCCCGACAACCGTGATATGTCGGGAATGAAATCATCTGTATCGAGCCTCACTTTCGGAAAATCAAACGACAGCACCTCATCAAACTGACCTTCATTCATCAGGTCCAGCCCTATGCTGTCAACAATGACCATGACACCCTCCGGGTCATACCTCACAATATTGGTGTCGACACCCGAAAGCTCAAACAGGCTCGCCTGACTGAAATCGATACCGCCCACAGGCAACGATGTATTTACCCCAAGACTGAGGTCTTTGAAATCGTCAACCGGATTGCAAGACCATAACAAAGATAAAAGCATGACCGCACCTGCAACCGGCCTGCCTATAGATAATCTACCCAGCACTTCTTAGTTCCTTTATTTATTACAATCTTATATCTCCTTCCTGTTACAAATGTAAACATTTTTAATCATTCTGAAAATTCCGGCACAATTATTCTCAGTCGCCCGACAATCTTCACGCGCCCTACTGCGGCATAAAACGCGTTCTCAGGGGCGCCGATAAAAAAAAACCGGCCTACTCTTTCCGTAAAAAGAGCGGCCGGGACATCGGTTATATCAATCGCACGGAAAAACTAAAGGGTGTCGCTTCCGTATTTCTTAGAAAACATGTTCATATCGTCAAGCACCTTCATTATCTTCTTGACATGAAGTGCCGAAGCGTCAAGCAGGGCCTTCTCTTCAGCATCGAGAGACAGCTCCACAACCTTCTCTACGCCCTCCTTGCCGAGCACCACAGGCACCCCGAGGTGAAGGTCTTTGTAACCGTACTCGCCGTTGAGCGAGGCACACACCGGCAATATGGCCTTGGTGTCTTTAGCTATGGCCTGCACCATGATAGCTGCCGACAGTCCGGGCGCATACCATGCCGAGGTACCCATAAGAGAGACGATCTCGCCGCCGCCGTTTTTGGTTCTCTCGACAATGGCGTCGAGTTTCTCTTTGCCTATAAGCTCGGTGACGGGTATGCCCGAAACTGTTGTCAGACGGGGCAGCGGCACCATGGTATCACCGTGGCCGCCCATCAGCTGAGCCTTGACAAGCTCGGGCGATGTGCCAAGCTCGTCGGCAATGAACGCGCAATAACGGGCCGTGTCGAGAATACCGGCCATACCCATCACACGGTTAGACTTAAGACCCGAAGCTAAGAAAGCGGCATAGGTCATCACGTCCAACGGATTGGAAACCACTATGATGATGGGGTTCTCGTTATATTTCATTATGTTTTCGGTCACCTCTTTGACTATACCGGCATTGATGTTGATAAGGTCGTCGCGGCTCATGCCCGGCTTGCGGGGCAAACCTGCCGTTATAACGACGATATCAGAACCTGCCGTCTTAGAGTAATCGTTGGTCGAGCCTGTAATGCGGGTGTTGAAGCCCAATATGGGAGCTGTCTGCCACATATCGAGACCTTTGCCCTGAGACACACCGTCTTTCACATCGACGATAACCACCTCTTTGCATATATCCATTCTCGCCACCTCGTGCGCACATGTGGCACCGACATTGCCGGCACCTACCACTGTAACTTTATTTACCATGATATGCTATTGAAAATAAACGTTAAAAACTTGAGACGGTTACGCTATTACAGCCTTGTAACCCTCGTCAGTGAGAAGCCCCTCAAGCTCTGCGGGATTGCTCATCTTCACTTTGATCATCCAGCCCTCGCCGTACGGATCTTTGTTGACTGTCTCAGGCGCGTCGTTAAGAGCCTCGTTAAACTCGATCACCTCGCCCGACACGGGTGTGAAGGCGTCTGAAACGGTCTTGACAGCCTCTATGGTGCCGAATACATCGTTCTGCGCAAGGGTCTCGCCTGTGGTGGTCACATCGACGAACACAATGTCGCCGAGCTGGCTTTGCGCATAATCGGTGATGCCCACATAGGCCACATCACCCTCTACTCTGACCCACTCGTGGTCGTTGGAGTACTTCAAATTAGAAGGAACATTCATGACTGTATATTCGTTTAAACGATAAAATTGTTATTTTGTTCACAAATATAATAACATTTTTCTTATCTTCAAAAAAATTTGCAGCCGCATTCCCTTTTGACAGCATACAAAAATCCAAACGACCCCATACCTCAAAGGTGATCTATACTCTCTCTGTAACATCTCAATCGCCCCTCGTCGCATTGCCCGACAGCCCTGTCGAACTCTCTCAAAAGACGTGCTTTATCCTGCGGCAACATACCGACGAAAGGCGTCGCGTTTGAGACGGTGTTACCCAACAGCGTGGTCTCGATCTCCAGCCTCTCTATCAACGTGCGCACCTCCATAAGCCGCTCCCTCTCCGTCGCCTCTTCAAACTCCCCTGTCTCCACCATGCCGTAAAGCTCCGACTCGGGGAAAACCGTGAGCGACACCACATTGACTATATACGGCGCCAATCTGTTGAGCACCTCAGCCGTATTACGGGCGTTACGCACTCCCCCGCCCCTGCCGGCCAATCCCGACATACAGACCACATTGTAACGTATGCCCGCCTGCTCCAACTTTCCCAACTGTTCTATGATGTCGGCGGCGACATACCCTTTGTTCATGCGGGCCAGCGTCTCGTCATCGCCCGTCTCTATGCCTATATTGATGCCGTCGAGTCTCAGATGACGCAGATTGCGCAACTGCTCGACCGTCTTGGGTGCAATATCGGTCACGCGGGCGAACATCCCGAACGACTCCATGTGTCTAAGATACTTACGCAGAAGAACCGCCACTTCGAACAGACGGTCATAGCTCAACACAAACGGATTGGCCCCGGTAAGATAGACCCTCCGCGCGCGCGGCTGAAACTCTCGTATGACTTTCAGATCCTCTTCTATCTCCGACAAAGGCGACATTCTGAAACGTGTGCCGTGATAGAGCGAACAAAACTTGCACTTGTGCCACGAACACCCGGAGGTCAGTTGCAACAGTTGCGAGTCGGCCTCGTATGGCGGACGCCACACCGGCCCTGTGAAATGTAATTGCGGAATCATGTTGTTTTTATTAATTTTACGATGTAAATTTACACCGCAAAACAATACCACCCAACAACTTACCCACAGGTAACATCCTTACCACGAGGTTAGTTCCGCTCATTTTCAACCAATCGGCATGGCAAAAAAGTTAGACTATGAATATTGCCCGGCAGCCCCCGTACTCGAATGGTTCGCCGACAAATGGATGCTCGTCGTGTTGCTTCGGCTGACTGAGGCCGGCACCATGCGGTTCAACGAGTTATACCGTCAGATACCCTCGGTCTCGGAAAAGGTGCTGGCCTCGACACTCCACCGTCTTGTCGACGACGGACTTGTCGAACGCACGTTGTACGCCGAGGTGCCGCCACGTTCGGAATATCGCATCACCCCGCTCGGCACCGACCTCATGCCCCGCATAATGTCACTGATGGAATGGGGACGCGTCAATTTACCCGTGATAATGGAAAACAGAAAAAAGGCAAGACGCAACTAAGCCGCACCTTGCCCTGTCATTACTTTATGTCACCCTATCAGTCTATGCCGAATGTAGAGACGATGACCATCTTCTCGTCAACATTGTTGGGATTCTGCACTATGATGCCATATTCGCCCGAGGGTCGGCGCTCTAATGACAGTTCATAAGAGCTTTCGCCATATTTCTTTGCCGTGAAAGGCAGGTAATCCATTGTGTTGGAGTCGACCGAAAACGACCCCACGGCAGCGATGACCGCCTGACGGTTCTTTTTGGTACTCTTCATATTAAACACGCGCACTATAGACATGGGGTCTGCCTTGTTGTCTTTGGCACGCACTATCAGCACAATAGGCTCGTCGGCACTGAAGCGCACCCCGGCCTTGTCGCCGTCTATCATCACCTTGGTCTTGACCTTGCTCGCCGCAAACCCCGCTATGTACACCCCTGCGGTGGTCCTTATCTGCACGGTATGCTTTTCAAGCTTCTTAGAAGACCCGTCGGCATACACACCGACAACCTCGCCATCAAATTCAGGCTCGTAATTTTGAGCGTAGACGCCGCTACATGTGAAGGCGAAAAGAATAAAAAACAGAATTTTTTTCATGATACAAAAGTTTTGCCAAAGACTGCCGCTAACTCAAAGGACATTCAAAAATAAGCCGCCACACAAACAAGAATGGCATTCAAGCCAAAACCAGCCTCATGATTACAAAACAAATATACCTTTTATTTTCCTGACAACCAAATAATCCTGATTTTTTTCACGACATATTTTTCAAAAAAACACAAAAGCCACGCTTCAAAAAAAAAACAGACGCGCCCCGCAAAGGACGCGCCTGCATCAAGTCTGCCTATCGTTTTTTCTTGCCCTCCTTCTTATCGCGCCGTTTGCCTTTGCCACCCTTTCTGCCAGAGCTTCCGCGCAAATCGTCAGGCTCGAAAGAGACCTCACGGCCCGTGGCGTAATCTTTGTGCGACACCAGCTCATAGTCGAGCTGCTTGCGTTTGAGGTCGGCACGCAACACACGCACCCTGACGGCGTCGCCCAGCATGATGACGCGGCGTGAGCGCACACCCACCAGCCTGTAATTCTCCTGGTCGAAGTTGTAGGTATCGTCGGTCATGTCGCGCACCGACACCATGCCCTCTATCTTGGTGTCGGCCAGCTCCACGAATATGCCCCAGTCGGTGATGCCCGATATGAAGCCGTCAAACTCCGCACCTATCTTGTCTGACATGAACTCCACCATCTTGTACTTGATAGAGGCGCGCTCGGCTTCGGCAGCCCTTACCTCACGCTCTGACGAGTGACGGCACAGCTCCTCGTAATGGTCGCGGTCGGCCGATTTGCCGCCGTCGAGATAGTGCTGCAACAGACGGTGCACCATCATGTCGGGATAACGC
This sequence comes from Rikenellaceae bacterium, assembly GCA_029068395.1. Taxonomy (GTDB): domain Bacteria; phylum Bacteroidota; class Bacteroidia; order Bacteroidales; family Rikenellaceae; genus CASDZP01. Next base: position 13,125 of record JAIECQ010000152.1, on the reverse strand, counting down.
CTGATGGGCGATGTGAAGTGGGTGTAATAGTCGAACGCCAAGCCGTAATGGCCTATGTTGTCGACCGAATAGATAGCCTTGGCCATAGACCTGAGGGCCAGTATGGAGAATAGGTTCTCCTCTTTTTTGCCCTTTATCTTGCCAAGGAAACGGTTGAGCTCGCGTGCTATGGCACGGTCTGATGTGGCCTCTTTAATGGTGTAGCCAAATTTGGACGCAAACGTCCTGAAATCCTGATACTTCTCTTCGTTGGGCTTGTCGTGCACACGATACACGAACGTGGGGGCCTTGGCGCGTCCCTTCTTGCGCGAACCTATGAAGCGGGCCACGTGGCGATTGGCCAGCAGCATGAACTCCTCTATAAGATGGTTGGCCTCTTTCATCACCTTGAAATAGACACCGGTAGGATGCCCCTTATCGTCTAATCTGAACTTGGGTTCGTCGCGCTCGAAGGCTATGGAGCCGTTTTTGAACCTGTCGGCGCGCATCTTGAGAGCCAGACGGTTGAGGGTGGTTATCTCTTCGGCCAAGTCGCCCTTGCCCGTCTCTATCACCTGCTGGGCCTCATCGTAGGTAAATCGGCGGTCGGAATATATGACAGTCCGGCCGAACCACTCCGACAACACCTCGCACTCATCGTTCATCTCGAATACGGCGGAAAAGCACAGCTTCTTCTCGCCCGGACGCAGCGAGCACAACCCGTTGGAGAGCCTCTCGGGCAACATGGGCACCACGCGGTCTACCAGATAGACCGATGTGGCACGGTCTAACGCCTCCTTGTCGAGCAATGTACCCTCGGTGACGTAATGGGTCACGTCGGCAATATGCACGCCTATCTCCCACAGACCGTTGTCAAGACGACGTATCGACAGGGCGTCGTCAAAGTCCTTGGCATCGTCGGGGTCTATGGTAAAGGTGGTTATGCCGGTAAAGTCGCGTCGTCCCTCCGTCTCCTTGTCTGTTATGGACTCGGGAATCTTTTCCGCCTCAGCCTCTATCGACTCGTCAAACCTGTATGGCAGACCATATTCGGCAAGTATGGCGTGCATCTCGGCATTGTTGTCGCCCGAGGCTCCGAAGCGGCTTACCACACGTCCGTTGGGGGTGCGGTTGCCGTGGTCCCACGAAACAATCTCCACCAGCACCTTCTCGCCGTCAGAGGCACCGAGCAGGTCGGCTATGGGCACGAATATGTCGAAGGGCATGCGCCGCGAGTCGGTCACGACAAAGGCGTAACGCTCCGAGCGCTCTACCACGCCGACAAAACGGTTATTCTTACGCTCCACTATCTTCATTATCACACCCTGACGGCGACCGCGGCGCAGCTTGCTCAACAATGCCACGTTGACAACGTCGCCCACAAGGGCGTTCATGCCGTTCTCCATGGCCACCACAAGATCCTCATCCATGGCATCGGTCTTTACAAAATAGCAATACTGCGTCATGCCCGTCACCTCGCCCGAGATGAGGTCGCGCCCGTCGGGATTGACACGAAAACGGTCATCTTCGACACTTGTTATGTAACCGTCAGACAACAGCGTTCTGAGCGCCTCTTTAGACTGCGCCATGGTCAGCCCGCGCAACGACTTTATGCGTGTGAAATCGCGCGTGGTAAACACACGTAACGGGTCTTCCTGAAACTGATATTTGATTGCTTTGAGAATCTCCTCTTTGGATTGAAACTCTTTTTTTACTTTCTTTGACATAAAATTTGTGTTGTTATTTGGCAAATACACACCATATATCGCTATCGGCCTGCACTTTACAGACCGCAATTATCATACCGCACCACAGGCGTATCTGCATTTCAAGGTTATAAAGATAGTATGTTTTTTCCGGTAAAAAAAATTGACAGGCCACAACACACCGGCAAAACCCCTGCGGCACCCATGAAACCGTGGTTTTGTCAAACAGACTTTATATGAATATAATAGAGATCATTTCACAGAGAACTGGGCGTAAAAGCTCTCACGTTGCGGCCCTCTGCCGTCTATTGTTCGAGGAGTCGGCCACCATACCTTTCGTGAGCCGTTACCGCAAGGAGGCCACCGGCGGCATGGACGAGGTCACCATAGGCGACATTGCCGCCATGTACCGCGCTCTCACCGAGCTTGAAAAGCGCAAGGTGACGGTGTGTGAGGCTATAGCTGGGGCCGGCGCCTTGACCGACCAGCTGAAAGCCCGCATAGAGGCATGCACCGACCCCAAAGAGCTTGAAGACCTCTATCTGCCCTACAGGCCCAAGCGACGCACCCGTGCCGCCGCAGCCCGCCAGAAGGGGCTTGAACCGTTGGCCGCCATGATAATGAAGGGCGCCGACCCCGAACGTGCGGCATCACGATTCACTGGCGACAAGGTGACCACAGAAGAGGAGGCGCTGGCGGGAGCCTCAGACATAATTGCCGAGTGGGTCGCTGAGAATGTGCGCATAAGAGGCTCTGTACGACGCATTTTCTCCACCAAAGGCTCGGTGACGGCAAAGGTTGTGTCAGGCAAAGAGCAGGAGGGCGCCAAATATTCAGACTACTTCGACTTCAGCGAGCCTTTGAAACGCATACCTGCGCATCGCCTACTGGCCCTTATGCGCGCCGCCGACGAGGGTGTGATAAAGATGGGCATACAGGTCGACGACGCCGAGATTTCAGACACCATAACACGCACATTCGCTCCCGGCATGCGTCAGCCGGCCGCCGCATTTGTCGACGCCGCCGTACGCGACGGTTACAAGCGTCTGCTGCGCCCCTCCATCGAAAACGAGACCATCGCCGAGGCCAAAGAGCGTGCCGATGGCGAGTCGATACGCGTCTTTGGCGAAAACCTGCGCCAGCTGCTACTGTCGCCGCCGCTGGGCGCATGCCGCGTGCTGGCCATAGACCCCGGCTTCCGCACCGGCTGCAAGGTGGTGTGCCTCGACAGTGACGGCTCGCTGTTGCACAACCAGACGGTCTACCCCCATCCGCCGCAGAACGAACGCGAAAAGACAATGTCAACGCTGCGCTCACTGATAGAGCGTTACAAGTGCGAGGCGGTGGCCGTGGGCGACGGCACGGCGGGACGCGAGACCGAACGCATGATAAAAGAGATGAGGCTGCCTGAGGGTATCCGCGTTTTCATGGTCAGCGAAGACGGCGCATCGGTATATTCGGCCTCGGCAGTGGCGCGCGAGGAGTTTCCCGACCATGACGTGACGGTGCGCGGGTCGGTATCAATAGGACGCCGCCTCATAGACCCACTCTCTGAGCTTGTCAAGATAGAACCCAAGTCGATAGGCGTGGGACAATACCAGCACGACGTCGACCAGGCCAAGCTCAAGGAGTCGCTTGACAGCGTGGTCGCAAGCTGCGTCAACAACGTGGGTGTCGACCTCAACACCGCCTCGCGCCACCTGCTGCGTTACGTCTCCGGCATCGGCGAGAGCCTTGCCGCCGCCATTGTCGACTATCGCGCGCAAAACGGACCCTTCAAAAGCCGCCGCCAGCTCAGGCAGGTGCCCCGCCTCGGCGCCAAGGCCTTCGAGCAATGCGCGGGCTTCATGCGCATACCCGGCGCTGACAACCCCCTCGACAACAGCGCCGTGCATCCCGAGAGCTACCCTGTGGTGGAACGCATGGCGCACGACCTGGGTGTCGACACCGCCTCACTGGTTGCCGACAAGACGTTACAGGCCCGTATAGTGCCCCAGAACTATGTCACCGACAAGATAGGCATGCCCACCATAGGCGACATTATGGCCGAGCTGGCCAAGCCGGGACGTGACCCGCGCGACAAGATAGAGGCGTTCGAGTTTGCCGACGGGCTCCGCTCCATCGACGACCTTGCCGAGGGCATGGAGGTGCCGGGCATAGTGACCAACATCACCGCTTTCGGAGCATTCGTCGACATAGGCGTCAAGCAAGACGGACTGGTGCACATATCGCAGCTGGCCGACCGTTACATAAGCGACCCGTCAACCGTGGTCAGGCTGCACCAGCATGTGACAGTGCGCATATTGTCGGTCGACAAGGCACGCGGACGCATACAGCTGAAAAAGATATAAGACGCTTTTGCCCGCAAAGAGCGGTCAGGACACAACACGGCCACAGGCAGACAAAAACAGACCAAAGCACACAAACCCACCATCATGTCCACGATAAAGAATTTCGCATCGCTCATAAAGATTGCCCACACCATATTTGCGTTACCCTTTGCGATTATCGGTTTTGCAATGGGCACCTCGGCGCATCCCGGCGGTTTCTCTGCCATACTGCTGGCCAAGGTGGTGCTGTGCATGTTTTTCGCCCGCACGGCAGCCATGGCCTTCAACCGTTATGCCGACCGCCACATCGACGCGGCAAACCCGCGCACGGAAAATCGCGAGCTGCCTGCGGGGGTGCTCTCTCCCCGTAGCGTGCTGGCCGCCGTTATCGTCTGCTCGGTGCTCTTCGTGGCCACGGCAGCCACCATAAACACCCTCACGCTGGCCCTGTCGCCCGTGGCATTGGCGCTGGTGCTGGGCTACAGTTACACCAAGCGCTTCACGGCACTGTGTCACATTGTGCTGGGTCTCAGCCTGGGTGTGGCTCCCACTGCGGCCTACATATCGGTCACCGGCAGCTTCGCCGTGGCGCCCATGCTGCTCTCGCTGCTGGTTGTGATGTGGTGCGGCGGCTTCGACATCATATACGCCCTGCAAGACGAGCATTTCGACCGCCGGGCCGGACTCCACTCCATACCCGCCGCCCTCGGCGCCAGCAAGGCACTGGCCGTCAGCCGAGCCATGCACATGTGCGCAACGGCCTTAGTCATTACAATAGGGTTATGCTACATACCAACAGCCATTTACGCCATAGGAGCAATAATATTCACATGCCTTGTGACATATCAGCACACCATAGTCAGACCCGACGACCTCTCGCGCGTCGGATTGGCCTTCGGAACCACCAACGGCGTGGCCAGCTGCCTCTATGCCATCTTCACCGTATGGGCCATAACGGCCATGAACTGACAGACACCGCCACGCGACACACCGTCTCACACTCTGACATTTAGGACAAACGGATGTTTTCATATAAAAATGAAACCATATTTTGATTTATCAAATAAACTCTTTATCTTTGATAGATAAAAAATCAAACCACACATCATGGAAAGAGACACCCAAATATTTTCTCTCATAGAGCAAGAGAAAGAGCGTCAAATGCACGGCATAGAGCTTATCGCCTCTGAGAACTTCGTCAGCGACCAGGTAATGGAGGCCATGGGCTCGGTGCTCACCAATAAATATGCAGAAGGTTATCCGTCAGCCCGTTATTACGGCGGCTGCCAGATTGTCGACAAGGTCGAGCAGCTGGCCATAGACCGTCTTTGCAAGCTCTACGGCGCCGAATACGCCAATGTGCAGCCCCACTCGGGCGCCCAGGCCAACATGGCCGTCTTCACGGCTGTATTGCGTCACGGCGACACCTTCATGGGTCTCGACCTTGCCCACGGAGGCCACCTCTCGCACGGCTCTCCCGTCAACTTCTCGGGCATCAACTACAAGGCCGTAGGCTATCAGGTCGACGAAGCCACAGGCACCATCGACTATGACAAGATGGAGAAGCTGGCTCTCGAGACCAAGCCCAAGCTCATAGTGGGCGGTGCATCGGCCTACTGCCGCGAATGGAACTATGCACGCATGCGTCAGATTGCCGACAAGGTGGGCGCCCTGCTCATGATAGACATGGCACACACGGCAGGTCTCATAGCCGCAGGCCTGCTCGACAACCCGGTGAAACATGCCCACATAGTGACATCGACCACCCACAAGACACTGCGCGGTCCCCGCGGAGGCATCATTCTCATGGGCAAGGACTTCGAGAATCCGTGGGGCTACACCACACCCAAAGGACAGGTCAAGATGATGTCGCAGATATTGAACTCGGCAGTCTTCCCCGGGGTGCAGGGCGGCCCGCTCGAACATGTCATAGCGGCCAAAGCGGTAGCTTTCCTCGAAGCACTCGAACCGTCTTATGTCGAATACCAGACCCAGGTCAGGAAAAACGCCCAGGCAATGGCTGCCGCCTTTATCAAACGCGGCTATAAGTTAGTGTCGGGAGGCACCGACAACCACCTTATGCTCATAGACCTGCGCACCAAATTCCCGGAGCTTACCGGCAAGGCGGCAGAGAAAGCACTGGTTAACGCCGACATAACCACCAACAAAAACATGGTGCCTTACGACAGCCGCTCGCCCTTCCTCACCTCGGGCATACGCGTAGGAACGCCAGCCATAACCACCCGTGGACTCAAAGAAGAGCAGATGGATGCGATAGTGGCGCTTATAGACCGTGTGCTCTCAAACCCCGACTCAGAAGAGGTCATCGCCGAGGTCAAGCACGAGGTCAACAAGATGATGGCCAATTACCCGCTGTTCGCTTGGTCACGCCGATAAGTCATGGCCGCATACGAACATAAGGTATGGCCTAAAGATGTCGACTTTACCAGAGGGCAGACACTCACAGCCCTTAGCGACTGTATCTTGCAGTCGGCAGGCGAAGATGCCGATGCAGGAGGCTTCGGTGTCGTGCACCTGAGTGCACGTAACGCCACATGGGTGCTGTCACGCTTTGCCGTCGAGATAGAACGCAGACTTGCGGAACACGAGCGATTCACCATAACAACATGGGTCGAATCGCTCGACCGCATTTTCACCACACGCCACCACCGTGTGTGTGACGGCAACGGACAGACAGTGGCGCGCGCCACGACGCTATGGTCTGTGATAGACCTGACAACACGCAAGCCGATGTCGTTGGAGTGGCTCGACAACTGCGCCACAGAACCCTGCGACATAGGCATGGCACGTCCGCTCAGGCTGCGTCCGCTCGCCTCTTACCAAGAGCAGGAGACCCGGTCGGTACGCTATTCCGACATAGACTTCAACGGCCATACCAACACGGTAAGATATATAGGCTGGATGCTCGACACAATAGACACCGAACGCTTCAGGTCGCAGACAATAAGACGCTTGGACGCCAACTTCATCAAAGAGTCGGTATTGGGTCAAAGACTCACCCTCAAAACAGACCGACACCAAGACACCGACAGTTTCATTGTCATAGACCAAACGCCTGTAATGCTTGCATCTATAGAGTGGAGATAACACCACACAACAACACAAAAGGTCTGCATATCTGTTTATGCAGACCTTTTTTCCGTCACTGTGCTATCATCATAACACGCAACTCGACGCAGTGTTTACCGACACCACCTCTATATCGGGCTTGTGCCGCAATATATATGCCTGAACATATGGACACACCGGGTTGAGTTTGAGCTTTTTCTTCTTGCCCATCTCTATGGCGGCCTCCACTAACCTCTCGGCAAACTTGCGTCCTCTCAGCTCGCGGGGCACAAACGTGTGGGTGAGTGCAATGCAGTCGGGCGTAAGCAAATATTCTACATAGGCATACTTGCCATCCACATCTATCTCAAGACGACACGCCTTTTCGTTGTTATAAATCTCATTTTCCATAATATATTATATTGATTCGGTTACACCCCTTGCATAACAACAATCATGCCCTGCCCCACCTCCACCAATAAAAAAAGCCGCCGAAGCGACTTACCATACTCACCGGCCCGCACTAACCTTTGGGCGCCGACTTACACATACCCGCAAGACCGCAATCGCCGCACTTGGGATTTCTGGCTGTGCACACATACCTGCCGTGAAGTATCAGCCAATGGTGCGCCGTGCCCAAAATATCGCCGTCAAACCCCGCCACCAACTGCCTCTCTGTCTCAAGCGGCGTCTTGGCATTACGCGTAAGACCTATGCGGGCCGACACGCGGTGCACATGGGTGTCGACAGCCATTGCCTGCTTGCCGAACGCCACCGACATCATCACATTGGCGGTCTTGCGCCCCACCCCCGCCAACGTGAGCAAATCGTCCATATTGTCAGGCACTTGCGAACCATACGCCTCTACTAAACGCATGGCCATGCTCTTAAGGTTCGCCGCCTTGCTGTTGGGATACGACACCGACTTTATATAGCCGAATATGTCGTCCACCGAGGCGGCAGCCATATCGGCAGGTGCCGGATAGGCCTCGAAAAGCGCCGGTGTCACCATGTTGACCCTCTTGTCGGTACACTGGGCCGACAGTATGACAGCCACAAGAAGCTGAAATGCGTCACCATAGCGCAACTCGGTCTCAGCCACCGGCATATTGGCCTTAAACCACTCGGTCACAGCCCTATATCTCTCTTTTATAGTCATAACTCAACCTCCATCAACCGGGCCAGACGTTCAAAGGCAAGCCTTTCGACATGACACCGTCCTATGGCGTCTAACACCACGAAACCAATACCGTCACCGCAACGTTTTTTGTCGTGCAGCAACGCCTCGAAAAGCTCTCGGGCACTCACGTCACACTCTGTCGGAAGCCCCATGCGCTCAATGGCCGCCACCACACGACTTTTGTCACACTCAGACATAAAGCCCATACGCCGGCTTATCTCGGCGGCATGACAGCACCCTATGGCCACCGCCTCGCCATGTGTATAGCTTCTGCAACACTTCTCTACTGCATGTCCTATGGTATGCCCGAAGTTGAGTATCTTGCGTCTGCCGCTCTCGGTGAAATCGTCAGCCACAACTGACGCCTTTATCTCTATCGCCTCGCGTATTACCGCAAACAAAAGCTCACTGTCACCCATGACAGTCTCATAGCCGCCCTCTAACCGGACAAACAACCCCTCCGACCCTATCAGTCCCGCCTTTATAGCCTCGGCAATACCGCACCGCACCTCACGCTCGGGAAGAGTGCGCAACATGGCCGGATCGCACACCACAAAATCGGGCTGGTTGAAGTTGCCCACCATATTCTTATAACCGTCAAAGTTGACGCCGTTCTTGCCGCCGACGCTGGCATCCACCTGTGCCAACAATGTGGTGGCGACAAACCCGAACCTAACCCCACGCATGTATGTCGAGGCGGCAAAACCAGTTATGTCGGTCACTATGCCGCCGCCTATGCCCAGCAGAAAAGCGCCTCTGTCGGCCTCCTCTTCAACCAGCCGACGATATATGACAGCCATGGTGTCGAGGTTCTTGCTCTCTTCGCCCTGCCCTATGACTATGTGGCGGTAAGGCTCCACAAGCTCGGGATAACATGCCGCCACCCTCCGGTCGGTTATCACTATGGGGTCGAGCCCTGCCGTCAACTGAGGCAGACACTCGCCCACAGAGCCTATCATTATGCGCGACGGCTCACTCCCCGGCCGCTCTATCTCTATCACCTGTCTCATGGTTCACTATGTTAACATACGCAAAAATACGACTTTCCCACTACATGACAAAGACACCCACCCGAAGTACAAGTAGTGCAACACTATCGACAAGCGACACAAAACAATCTCCATAAGATTAACTACTTTTGTACCCGAAAGACAAGAGACCTTGTGCATCTGCCGAAACATAACGACAGCCGACGGGGTAATGAAAAGCCTTGTCTCAGACAAAGGTATCAACATTAACCAAAACAACAAGAGCTTTATTTATGAATCCGATATTATTTATCATGTCAGGCCTGCCTGGCACCGGCAAATCAACACTCTCTCAATTTCTGGCCAAGAAATACAATATTCCATACATCCGAATCGACACCATCGAGCAAGGACTGAGAGACCTATGCCATATTGAGGTCGTTACGGAAGGCTACCAATTGGCTTACCGTATTGCGGCAGAACACTTGAAGCTGGGCATCAATGTTGTGGCTGACAGCTGTAACCCCATCAACATCACCCGCATGGCGTGGGAGACCATAGCAAAAAACAATCACAGTGATTTTGTCAACATCGAAATCACCTGCTCAGACCGTAAAGAACATAAGCAGAGGATAGAGACAAGGATTACAGAGGTTGAAAACCTGAAACTGCCCTCATGGGAAGATGTCGAGAACAGGACATTTCACCCATGGGAAAGCGACAGGATAGTTATTGACACCGCCGGCAAATCAATAGAAGATAGTTGCAAAGAGTTAGACAACAAGCTTTTACATCATTTGAAACTGAACAGCATGCGGCTTCAATAGCATACAGCACACGGTATCGCAATAAAAATCACCACACCTTTATAGTCAGCGTTGCAGGTCTTACCCCCTTTGCAGATGCTGTAAAAATCAAATAGCCGCTATCTTTACCACTGCGCACGATTGCAGTTGCCGCACCGCTGAACAAATACATTTCAGGATTCTGAAACGACATCGGCGATGTGGGATCGCCGTTGGCCGTGGCCTCAAATGTTCCGGAGCCTGACACTGAAAATCCGACACGCCTGTTATCTGTCGGAATCACATTCCCATCCTTATCGGCAATCTGAACAGTAATGTATGCAAGGTCATCACCGTCAGCGTTGAGAGCATACCGGTCAGACCTCAAGACGATATGATGGGCCCGTCCATACAAACCGCACGAGAACCCATAGCTGTTCGTCCATGTGCAAATCAATGTCGGGAGTATTGGACCAATCGCACGTTTCGTTGTCATAACCTGACGACTGATGGTCAGAGTGCCTCACCTGATTATGCTCTTTTTCAAATGATACCGGAAAATGGCATACACCTCTTGACGAAAAGAAGCGAGAATCAATCTCTGGGCAGTTTTTCATAAGCATGTCTATTAATACTGCGGCTTATAATTGAACCCGGGTATGTCCAGCGATGCTGCGAAACCATTATCCAATACGGAGCCAATCTGAACCATGGCGCAGGTCAAATCAGCAGCATGTTGTGCGTGGAGCGCAAAAACACTACAAACATGTCGGACGAAATATTTTTGTTTTCACCGCAAAATATTACCTTTGCCACATAAAATTACCCCACAAGGGGCGAAAAAGAGCCTCGTGCTCTATTCTTCACAAGACCGTAAGATGCTTAAACTCAGAAACATTGCAATCATTGCCCACGTCGACCACGGCAAAACCACCCTTGTCGACAAAATGATTCTTCAGGGCAAACTTTTCCGCGAACAAGACAAGGCAGGCGACCTTATAATGGACAACAACGACATTGAGCGCGAACGTGGTATCACCATCTTGGCAAAAAATGTCTCTGTCAAATACAAAGACTACAAAATCAACATCATAGACACCCCGGGTCACTCCGATTTCGGCGGCGAGGTTGAACGCGTGCTCAACATGGCCGACGGCGTCATACTGCTGGTCGACGCATTTGAGGGCACCATGCCGCAAACGCGGTTCGTGCTTCAGAAGGCGTTGTCGTTAGGCAAGAAGCCTATCGTGGTCATCAACAAGGTAGACAAGCAAAACTGCCGTCCCGACGAGGTGCACGAAGAGGTGTTCGACCTTATGTTCGCCCTTGGCGCCACCGAAGAGCAGCTCGACTTCAAGACAGTGTACGGAAGCGCCAAGCAGGGATGGATGTCGCTCGACTGGAAAAAGCCCGCAACCGACATAACGGCGCTTTTAGACCTTATCATAGAAGAGATACCCGCGCCGGCCACCGTTGAGGGCACCCCGCAGATGCTCATCACCTCGCTCGAATATTCGCCCTATGTGGGACGCACCGCCATAGGCAAGCTCACCCGCGGCACCTTCCGCGCAGGCATGCCAGTCACTTTAGTGGCACGTGACGGCGTCACTATGACCAAGACCCGCATCAAAGAGCTTATGCTCTTCGAGGGCATGGGCAAAGAGAAGGTGGAAGAGGTGCCCTGCGGCGAGATATGCGCCCTAACCGGCATCGAAGGCTTCGAGATAGGCGACACCGTTGCCGACTTTGAAAACCCCGAAGCGCTCGCCCCCATAGCCATAGACGAGCCTACCATGAGCATGTTGTTCACCATCAACGACTCGCCGTTCTATGGCCGTGACGGCAAATTCGTCACCTCACGCCACCTCAAGGAGCGCCTCGACCGCGAGCTTGAAAAGAACCTCGCACTGCGTGTCAAACCGGGCGAGACGGCCGACTCGTTCATAGTGTTCGGTCGCGGCGTGCTTCACCTCAGCGTGCTCATAGAGACGATGCGCCGAGAGGGCTACGAGCTTCAGGTGGGCCAGCCGCGCGTCATCATCAAAGAGATAGACGGCAAAAAATGCGAACCTATCGAGGAACTCACCATAGACCTGCCCGACGAGATGTCAGGCAAGGCCATAGAGATGGTGACCAAACGCAAGGGTTCGATGCTTGACATGGTGTCTACCGGCGAACGTACCCGCCTGACATTCGAGATACCCTCGCGAGGCATAATAGGTCTGCGCAGCAACCTGCTCACGGCAACGGCCGGCGAAGCGGTCATGGCACACCGTCTTAAAGGCTTCGAGCCGTACAAAGGCCCCATCGAGATGCGCACCAACGGCTCGCTGATAGCCATGGAGACGGGCAACGCCTTTGCCTACGCCATAAACAAGCTGCAAGACCGCGGCACATTCTTTGTCGCCCCCAACGATGAGATTTATGCCGGCCAGGTTGTGGGCGAAAGCACCCGCGCAGACGATATAGTCATCAACCTCACCAAGTCGAAAAAGCTCACCAACATGCGTGCCAGCGGCTCTGACGAAAAGACCAACATAGCTCCGCCCAAGATATTCTCGCTTGAAGAAGCCCTCGAATACATACAAGGCGACGAATATGTCGAGGTCACACCCAAGTGCATGCGACTTAGGAAGATACTGCTCAGCGAAGTCGACCGCAAAAGAGCCTCCAACAAAATAGGCGACGAGATATAACATCACTCCGTCCTGCGCCGGAATGCTTCTGACGCAGGACGGAGTGTTTTTACCATACACTCCCAAAGCACATTATCGGCAGCCCCAAACTGATCTGCCCGCCCTACTCTACCCCTTACGCAAGCCCTCGGGGAAGAATCAAAGAAATCAAAGAACCAAAGTATTAATATTTAGCGGACACAACGCACGCTAAGCCCGTACCGCTTACTCCAGCCATCCTGCGGATCCACACTACTGCTACTGAAGTACAGATTGTACGCGCGGCTAGAACTATACACAACTGACGACCAATAGTAGCCCCACGTACCCGCATTGCCCAACGAACCGTCCGAGTAGTCGCGGTAACCGACAGCGGGAAACTCCACGGAATTAGAGCCGGAGGTGAACTTGATATATCCATAATCGGATGAGT
>JAIECQ010000151.1 GCA_029068395.1 Rikenellaceae bacterium | reverse complement strand
GAGGATGGAGTTCATCCGATTATGGATATATCAAGTTCACCTCCGGCTCTAATTCCGTGGAGTTTCCCGCTGTCGGTATCGGTAGCGACGATTCGTCCGGTACGTTGTACTACGCGGGTGCGTGGGGCCACTATTGGTCGTCAGTTGCCGGTGGTTCTGACAACGCGTACGGCCTGTGCTTCGGTAGCAGTAGTTTGTACGTGAATAACTACGGTAAGCGTCGCGGTTTTAGCGTGCGTTGTGTCCGCTAAATATTAATACTTTGGTTCTTTGATTTCTTTGATTCTTCCCCGAGGGCTTGCTTAAGGCTTTCTGTGCCCGGCATCAGCAACAGACTATTCATATTCCTTGAATGGCAGCTGCTGTTCAAACGGACGCATGCGGTAAGTGTCGTTGTTGCTGACACTTAACCCCAATAGCCGTATGGGCTTGTCGCTCAAGTCCACCGACTTTATAAGCTCTTCCGAGGCGGAGACGAGACTCTCGGCGTCGACATCACACTGAAGGGTGCGTGAGCGCGTCACCTGCCGGAAGTCGGCATACTTGACCTTTATGGTTACGGTGCGGCCTGCAAATGAGGCGCGACACATGCGTCGTATGACATCGTCGCGTATAAGTGCCAGCTCTCGCCTCAGGTCGTCGAGGGTGTGTATGTCGTCGGCAAATGTGTTTTCCGCCCCTACCGACTTGCGTATGCGCTCAGGCTCCACCGGTCGGTTGTCAATGCCGCGGGCATATCGGTAATAACTGTGTCCCGCCTTGCCGAATGCAGCCACCAGCTCCGATTCGGTCATGCGTCGCAGGTCGGCGCCGGTGCCTATTCCCATCAGGTGCATCTTGCCGGCGGTCACAGGTCCTATCCCGAAAAATCGCTCTATCTCCAGGTCGGCAACAAAGTCAGCCGCCTGCTCGGGCGTTATCACAAACATGCCGTCGGGCTTGTTGTAATCAGAGGCTATCTTGGCTAAAAACTTGTTGACCGACACCCCTGCCGATGCGGTAAGGCCGGTTGTGTCGTATATGCGTTCTTTTATCTCTCGGGCAATGATGGTGGCCGAAGGATAGGGCCCTCTGGCATTAGTGACGTCGAGAAAGGCCTCGTCGAGCGAGAGAGGCTCTACAAGGTCGGTGTAGTCGTTGAATATGTCGCGTATCTGGTCTGACACCTGCTTGTACACCTCAAAACGCGGAGAGACGAATATCAGGTCGGGGCAAAGACGCATCGCCTTTACCGACGACAGCGCCGAGTGTACGCCGTAACGCCTGGCCTCATAGCTTGCCGTGGCCACCACGCCGCGCGCACCCGGATGCCCCACGGCGACAGGACAGCCGCGCAACTCGGGGTTGTCCCGCTGCTCTATGGAGGCGTAAAAGGCGTCCATGTCTATATGGATGATCTTGCGGGTGGTCATATGTCACAAACGTTCCCGAGGGTAGTTTCATTTCATGCAAAAGTAATAATTATGCCGTCACGAATGAATGACAAACAAAGATAAAAAATAACGGCGTCGAAAAAGCGGTTTTGCACGAAATTTGCATGTCTGTCGATAGAACCAAAAACTATTTAACCGACGAAGAGTATATAAGGAAATTTTAGTCTATCGACATGCAAGCGTCTGACATCGGGAAGCTTGTCTCGTTTAATACACAAAGAGACGGCCGCCCGGAGACAGGCGCCCGATAAATTTTTTTTATAGCGCTTCCGAAAAAAACGAAGGGAAAAACATGGAGAATGTGAGTGGAGAGGTGAAGAAACAGATACGCAACATTAGATTTTGGTGGATGATTTCTCTGCTTGGAGTCTATTGCAGTATGCTCGGCCTTACCGTATGGCTTAATCCGAGGTCGTCATACGACATATTGCAACCTGCATTGGGTATATTGTTTGCGGCATCGGCCATAACCATATTGCTCAACACATGCGTCTGGCACAAGCTGATATGGTTGGGACGCCTCTTTGTGTATGCCGTCTTGTCGGCAGATATATTGGCCGGCATCCTGTTGTTGATGAAAGAAGAGTCACTGTCGGGCTTTCCTGTAATGGCTTGCGCGGCATGGCTGTTTCTGCATGGGGTGGTGTTGATATACCTTGGCTATCGCATCAGACGAAAGGGCGATAACGGCTGGTCTTTCGCCATAACTTCGGGAGTGCTCTTTTTGTTGTTCGCGGCCATAGTGCTTGTGCGTTTTGCCACAAGCAACATTGCTGAGACCATGCAATATGTGGCTGTATCTCTGATAATTGCCGGTGTGAGTACAGTTGCCTTTTCGGTCCATGCGCGTCAGATAACCCACTCTGAAAACGACACGCCCGACACAAGAGGCTCAATGTAGAATTGAAAACGGACGGTGACGGCTTATATTATGTTTCTCAATATCCACCATGCCGTCATCAATACGAGATATATGTTTACAGTTATGCGATGCAGGCAGATATTTCTCAGTCTGACCAGTTTGTCTTTGGGGGCAATCCATGTCACTATTATTAAAAGCAGTGCATACGGACCCGAAATGACAAGAAACGGATTGTAGGCGAACGCCTGGCGAAAGTTGAGGTGAATCAGCTGATATGCAGCCCGTTGCACGCCGCATGCCGGACATTCGTATCCCGTGAGGACATAAAAGAAGCACTTGGGAAACCATATCGAATCTTCCGGATTGAAGAAGACCAATATGGCCCCAAATGCTAAAATTCCAGACAGTATGATTACCTTTTTATAAGTTGGCATAGCTGCCTATAGTGCCAATCAATGTAAGTGCCACATAAATTATCGTTGCGATAAAACCGCAGATGACACCCCATTTAAACCAAGAGCGTGCTTTGGCAGCCGCTACTTGAGCACCTTGATAGTCGCCCATTGCCCAAAGAGTGTCAACCTTGTTGGCATTGATGATAGAGACAATACCGAAAGGGAGGCAGCAAAAAATGGTGCAAAGTATGGCCCAAACCATGAAATTGTCAGGCTTTACGGGAGCATAACCGTTGTTTACAGGCTGCTGATTGTTCATCACGTTGTTGTTTTGCTCTGTGTAATTCTGATCCATTGCAATTCAATTTATGTTAGTAAATGTTTTGAAGTACTCTCTTGGGGTTAATTTTGACACGCAAAGTTGATTAAAATAATCGTTATAAGCAAGCATTTTTTCGCAAAACAGCCTGTTTAGCTTGACTACACTATACGTAACAGCCTCTGCCCGAGCCTCTGATTGTCACGTCGGCTTTTTTATTTTCAGACGTTCATTGACGGTTGTGCGCGTAGTGTGACGTGCGGATTGGCTGGCGGCTTCCCGCTTGGAGTTTCCCGCTGTCGGTTGCCGCGGCACCTCGTCCGGTTCGTTGGACAATGCGGGTACGTGGGGTAACTATTGGTCGTCAGTTGCGTACAGTTCTTACGGCGCGTACTACCTGTACTTCAATAGCAGTGATTTGAGCGTGACTGGCAGCAGTAAGCAGTACGGTCGTAGCGTGCGTTGTGTCCGCCAATGATTAATTCTTTGGTTCTTTGATTTCTTTGATTCTTACGTAAGGTCGATAGTCTGCCGTGCCCTTCGCCTCCCTGTCGGGGTCACGGACCCATTTTGATAGCCTGCCGGGACGGAAGTCCTGTCTGCACAAAAAACATCGCACAATCACATGCCATCACAACCCGCAATTACAAAAACTCCCCCGGCGGCCATTGTCCGAAGAGAATGCTTCTATATGGCCGTGCTAACGATTTTACTCGAAAAGCGAGTATCTTCTAATTGTTTCTCAAAATAATTACTATCTTTGTTGTTGAATAAAGTCAAAAACTGCCATCATGGACCAAGCTGAAATAAAAGAGATCACCGCCCTTATCAAGCGCGAGGTCGTTCCTGCCATAGGATGAACCGAACCCAGTGCCGTGG
>JAIECQ010000150.1 GCA_029068395.1 Rikenellaceae bacterium | reverse complement strand
GGATAAGTACAGCTATCCCATAAATGTGTTTCGACATACGTCTCACACATTTATGGGATAGCTGTTTTTGGCACTTGTGTTGGTGCCTGAAAGGTATTCAACAGGGGCCATGACATCCAACGGAAAAACGCGGGAACAGGGCGGCAAAGCATAGCAGCAGTGCGGCAAGTAGTAACGGGTAGGGGGTGGCAGTGCTGACAGTTAGAGTAGTCCTTCAAGTCGGAACATTTTTTCGTATTCGGCGGCTTTCTTTTCGATTGCGAGGGGATAGGCACGTGAGCTGGAGGGCATGCGATAGAGGCGTATGGGACGGTCGGCTATTGTGAGATCGGTGTATCGGCCTATTGCAGGAGGCGTGGCAGGGTATGTGTCGAGTATTGTATCGAGGGCTTTCTGTCCGGTGACGGCGATAGCGTCGCAGCTGGGCATGGAGGCGAGCATGGAGGCGATGTCGCTCTTTTGAACCACTGTCAGGAATTTGTCGGAGGCGTCGTTGTTGAGACGTTTCACGGCAGAGGCGGTGTCGAAAAGGGCGATATTGCGGTCATGGCAGAAAGATTCGACGAGGGATTGGTCGAAGCGTCCGTCGGGCAAGGTGAAGTGATCTTTGTTGCCGAAGAAGAGCAGCCCCATGATGCGCCACATGTCGTTTTGTTTGTTGGGATAGAAGAAGTTCATAGACCATTTGGCCTTTGGCGGGGGGAAGCTGCCGAGCATGAGAAGACGTCCGTCGGCGGGAAGGAACGGGCGTAAGGGGTGGTATTCGACAGCGATGTCGTGGTGGTGGGGCAGACTATCAGAGGTCATACATTCCGATGCTTTTTATTTGAGGACAGAGGGTGTGTATGTCGTTGAAAAGTTGTTCGAAGGTGTCGTTACGGCGTGTTTGTACGCGGAACAGTAGTATGGATTCACTGGTGTCGAAGTGCTTTTCTGACGATATGTTGACGATGAATAGGCGGTGGCTTTTTATGCTGTTGATTACCGTGTCTATGTCGGGGGTGTCGGTTGTGAAGATGATTTTCAGTTGTTTGATATCGCCCGAGAGGCGCTTTTTGTTTTCGATGCGTTCGAGGGCGATGAGTATGAACAGGGTGATGAACGTGAGTATGGCAGCAGGTATGTAAAGACCGGCTCCTACGCACATGCCTATGATGGCGATGACCCAGATGCAGGCGGCTGTGGTGAGTCCGCGCACGCTGCCGTTGCTTTGCACTATGGTGCCGGCTCCGAGAAAGCCTATGCCGGTGAGTATCTGGGCTGCTATGCGTCCGGGGTCGGCGTTGTGATGCGGATAACTTTGTGGTATCCACAGCGATAGCAGCATGGCCGCAGTCGAGCCTACACAGATGAGTATCATTGTGCGCATGCCGGCGCTTTGGCGGCGTTGTTGACGTTCTATGCCTATGATGGCACCGAGCAAGAAGCTGATAACCAGTCTTATGGCGGCAGAGGTGTAGGTTATGTCAGTGGTTAGAAGTTCGCTTATGAGCTGTTCGGAGGGCATGGCTGATCTATTGGCGGGATATTATTTCGAGTATGTCACTGACGGTGCATCGGGTAAGGTGGGCACATTGTTCGCGGTTTTTGCCTTTGCGTGTCAGGGCGCGGCAGCAGGTGGTGCCGTGGGCCTCTTTGAAGCGTCGGTGCAGCTCGGCGGCGGCGGAGCGTATCTTTGAGGCGTCGGCCTCGGGGGAGGTGCGTCCTAAAAGGGCTCCGAGTATGATGTTGCCGCCGGTGAGGGCGCCGCATGCGCATCCTGAGGCCATGCCGCCGCCGAAAGCGGATGACGAGGCCAGCAGCTCGGAGGGGAGATTGAGCCTAAGGGTGTCGTTGAGGGCGTGTACTACGGCCTCTGAGCATGAGTAACCGCGCAGCAAAAGGTAGTCGTGGGCGGTTTGTGCTATCTCTTCGTTGGTCATAACGGGTGATATAGTGTGAGTCAGTCTCTGTCTATGTAGCCGAAATTACGCAACATGCGTTCGTCGTTGCGCCAGTTTTCGCTGGCCTTGACGAATATTTCGAGAAATACCTTTTTTTGCAGGAAATCTTCAAGCTCTTTGCGTGCGGCTGTTCCTATCTTTTTGAGCATTTGCCCTTTGTGTCCTATTATGATGCCTTTTTGCGAGTTGCGGGCAACATATATGACGGCCCCTATGCGGTCTATGGTGGGGCTCTCCTTGTAACTTTCTATCACTATCTCGACACAGTAGGGTATCTCCTTGTCGTAATTGAGCAATATCTGGCTTCGTATTATCTCTGAGGCGAAGAAGCGTAACGGCTTGTCTGTGAGGGCGTCGGTAGGGTAGTATGGTTCGCCGGGAGGCAACAGTTCGACAATTGTTCTGAACAGGTTGTCTATGTTGAAGTTGTTGGTTGCCGAGGTGGGTATTATGCGTGCTTCGGGCAGCAGACCCTTCCACAGTTCGACCTTTGCGGCAAGACCGGCTTCGTCAGTGAGGTCTATCTTGTTGATGACCAGTAGTGTGGGTATGGCCGACAGTTTGACCTTGTCGATGAAGTCGGCATGTTTGGTGGCCTCTTCGACAGTGTCGGTGACATAGAGCAGCACATCGGCATCGACAAGGGCGCCGACGGAGAATCGTAACATGCTCTCTTGCAGCTTATAATTTGGCTTGAGCACTCCGGGGGTGTCTGAGTAGACTATCTGGAAGTCGTTGCCGTTGACTATGCCCATGATGCGGTGGCGGGTGGTTTGCGCCTTTGAGGTTATGATAGAGATGCGCTCACCCACCAGGGCGTTCATGAGGGTTGATTTGCCGACGTTGGGGTTGCCGACTATGTTGACGAATCCTGATTTGAACATCTGAAGCAAAAAGGTGTTTATGTACTTTTAAGCCAGTTCTTTAGCTGCCTTGTTGAAGATGGCAAGACCCTTCTCGGTGAGCGGGTGGTCCAAGAGGGCCATGATGCTCGAAAGGGGTGATGTCACCACGTCGGCGCCCACTTCAAGGCATTGTATGATGTGTTGCACTGAGCGTATTGATGCCGCCAGCACCTGGGTTTGGTAGCCGTAATAGCGGTATACGTTGACGATGCGCGATACAAGCTCTATGCCGTTAGAGCTGACGTCGTCGAGGCGTCCGACAAACGGTGACACATATGTGGCTCCTGCCTTGGCGGCCAGAAGAGCCTGTCCCAGCGAGAAGACCAGCGTGCAGTTGGTGCGTATGCCCATGTCGGTGAACGACTTGATGGCGCGTATGCCGTTGGCGGTACATGGCACTTTGACCACTATCTGCTTGTGGAGGGCGGCAAGGCCTTTGCCCTCTTCGATGATCTCTTCATAGCTGTCGGCCAGCACCTCGGCGCTGACGTCGCCGTCGACGATGTTGCATATGTCGATGTAATGCTGCTCGATGGCTTTGCTGCCCTTTATGCCCTCTTTGGCCATAAGCGAGGGATTGGTGGTTACCCCGTCGAGGATGCCCATGGCCTCGGCCTGGGATATCTGCTCAAGGTTGGCGGTGTCGATAAAGAATTTCATGTCGTTGAAAGTTTTGTTCGTTCGGCTAAGTTACGATATTTTTTTACAAAAAGTCTTGTTATCTCTCTTTTTGTGTCTTTTGTGATTCGAAATATTTCTCAACCTCAATAAGATGGCCGAAAAACTCCTCGCCGAATGCACGTATGATAGGCTCTTTGAGTGCGCGGTACACCTTGACGCCTTTGTGTCTGCCACAGATTACGGCATCGCGGCAGACGCTCCAGCGGTGGTAGTTGAGGGCGGTCATGTCGCCGATGGTGCTCAGGCGTATGGGGTAGAGGTGGCAAGAGAGGGGCTTGACAAAATCTATGTCGCCGGCACGTGAGGCACGCTCTATTGCGCAGAGTGTCACGCCGTTGTCCTGGTAGCAGTAAGCGCACTCGGCACCGTCTATAAGCGGTGTGGTCATGTCGCCGTCGCTGTCTATGACAAACAGACCCTGGGCGTCGATGGCTTCGCGTCCCTTGTCGGTCATGTATGGACGTATGGTCTCTATGTTGGCGTCTATCTGCTCTATGTCTTCTATCTCGAGGGGGGCGCCGGCATCACCCTCGACACAGCATATGCCTTTGCAGAGCGAGAGGTCGCAACAGAAATACTCCTCGAATAGTTCGTCGCTTACTATTTTATCTTCTATCTCAACCATATAGATTAAAAATTACGGCCTGTATGCAGACAGGTTGCATGTCGGTGTTGTCGTTGTGCGCTTGGCAACGTGGTTGTGTGGGGATATAATCAATTTGGATTCAGCGCGTTTCCTTCACTAATGCCGTTGCACTGTCGGCGTGATTGCGGGCCGAGGGGCACAGGCTGTCAGGAAAACACACTGAATCCAAATAAGATAGTTAACGTGTTGTGTTATTGAAGTTTGCGGGCGCCGTCAGATATGACCACGGGATATATTTTGCATTCGATGCCAAACTTCTCGCGGTATCTGTTTTTGACCGTCTCGATAAATTTGTCGTAAAGCTCTGCCTTGACAAGGTTTATGGTGCATCCGCCAAAGCCGCCGCCCATCACTCGTGAGCCTGTGACGCCGCACTGTTTGGCCACCTCGTTGAGGAAGTCAAGCTCGTCGCAGCTAACCTCATAGAGCACGCTCATGCCTATGTGGGTGCCGTACATCTTGCGTCCTACGGTCTCGAAGTCTCCCTTTTGAAGAGCCTCGCAGGCCTCCAGCAGACGGTCGACCTCTTCTATGGCGTAAAGGGCGCGTATGTAATCTTCGGTGCTGATGCAGCCTATCACCTCATCGAGCCATTCGCGTTTGGCGTCGCGTAAGAACTCAACCTCGGGATGGTTCTTGCGTATGGCCTCGACGGCACGCTCGCACGATTCGCGACGGCGGTTGTAGGGTGAGCCTACCAGTTCGTGCTTTACGCAAGAGTCTACCAGCACCACCTTGTAGCCGTGTGCTTCGGGGTCGAAGGGGTAGTATGCGAAGTCGCCGTTCTTGCAGTCGAGACGCATCAGATGGCCCGCCTTGCCGTGTACCGATGCAAACTGGTCCATGATGCCGCACTTGACGCCCACATAGTTGTGTTCGGTAGACTGGCCTATCTTGGCGAGGGTCATCTTGTCGAAGCCGAGGCCCATTTTGTCGTTGATGGCAAAGGCGTATGTGCTCTCCAATGCTGCCGATGAGCTCATGCCGGCACCCAATGGCACGTCGCCTGTGAATATGGTGTCGAAGCCTTCGACCTTGCCTCCGCGTTTTATTATCTCGCGGCAGACACCGAAGATATATTTGGCCCACAGTTTGTCGGGGGCGTCATTCTCTTCGAGGCCGAACTCGACACTCTCGTTCAAATCGAGGGCGGTTGCGCGCACGCGGTCGGTGCCGTTGAAACGTATGGCTGCCGTTATGCCTTTGTCTATGGCGCCCGGAAGCACGAAGCCGCCGTTATAGTCGGTGTGTTCGCCTATGAGGTTGATACGGCCGGGAGAGGTGTAGATCTCTCCCTCGGCGCCGTAACGAGCCTTGAACTCTTCAGATATTTTGTCGATATTCATGGTCTTATTCATTAGTCATAATGTCTTGCTGGCGAGGTTTGCAACCTTTGACAGCATAGTAAAGGAGGAACAGTTCAGAGACAATGACCAGTACCCAGGTCAGTTCCCAGCTGCCCAAAGAGTCGGCCAAGACACCCTGAATGAGGGGTATGATGCCGCCGCCAAGCACACCTGCCATGAGGGCTGCCGAGCCGAGCGAGGTGTATTTGCCAAGCTTGAGCACCGCCAGCGAGAATATTGCGGGCCACATCACAGAGTGGCAGAGCCCCACACCCACCAGCAACCACGGGTTCTTGAGTATCATGCTGAGAATGAGCAGCACGATGGCGCCGGCAGAGGTGACTGTGAGCTGTGTTTTGGCCGGCACCTTGCTCAGGAAAGAGCCGATGAAACGGCCCACGAGCATGCCGCCCCAGTACATAGAGGCTATTTTTGCCGCATTGGCAGCGAAGTTATCGCCCAGCTCTTTGGCGAAAGATACGACGTTGGTACCCACGGCCACCTCGACGCCCACATAGAAGAATATGGCTGCCACGCCGAGAGCCAGGTGGCGGAACGACCATATACTGCGGTCGAGCTTTTCGCCTGCTTTGGTGGTTGCGCTCTCGATGGTGGGCAGGTTAAGCTTGCTTACAATGAACGACAACAGTATGATCATCAGCATGAGCGCGCCGAAAGGTATGGCCAGCTGATTGATGGTTGCCGTTTGACCGCCGAATATCAGGTATGCCACAAAGAGCGGACCTATGGTGGTGGCAATGGAGTTGCTTGTGCCGCCGATGTTCTGGCGTTGCACGTCAGAGGTGCCTTTGACCTGGCAGTTGGTGAGGAAGGGGTTGATCACCACCTGCATGATGGTGACAGCACCGCCAACAACGAACGAGCCTATCAGGAAGATAAAGAAAGCCAAGGGGATAGAGACGCTGCCGAAGGGGAGGTACACAGGTGAATATACCTGCAAGAGCACCGACGCCTCGAAGATGGCAAGACCGCCTACCATGAGCAGCAAGGCCTTTACTAGCGTGCCTTTATAACCCGACTTGCTCACCCATTTGGCTCCGGTGCCGCCGAAGATGGGGTAGGCCAAAAACCATGAGAAGGTGATAAGGGTCATCAACGTGTTTTTGATGCTGCCGGCTTGCGACAGAAGCGCCTCTTTGATGGGCTCCTGAAACTGTTGGTTGATGTTGGTAAAGAATCCGACAAAGAAAAAGAGTATGACCATTACTATGAACGGCCCGGTATAACTCTTAGCCTGAGTGTTTTGCATGATGATTAGTTTAATGTTATTTTAGTTGTTTTCAGTTTAGGCTTTGTTACTGCCTGCGCTATGCGGTCAGGCCCGCCTTGTATGCGGGTGTCTGTCAAAAGGCAGGATGTCTTAATAATGGTACAACTGTTAAAAACAGATGAGGCTATTTTAAAATCCTTAGGTTTGTTTAAATATTCCTTTTACAGATTTTATTTGCCTCCCCTTGCCGCTTTGTTGTTTTGCGGCGTCAGCGGGCTGTCATCGTGTCTTGAACTTGAATATTATGTGCTCTTCGTACACCTCGCCCTTTTTGAGCAGAGGCGACGGGAATTGCAGCTTATTGGGGGCGTCGGGGAAGTTCTGGCACTCCAAGGCCACGCCGTCGCGCGACTCTATCTGACGTCCGCCCTTTGATGTGCCTGAGCCTTTGAGCCAGTTGCCGGTATATACCTGTATGCCCGGTTGGGTGGTGTAAATCTCCACCTCGATGCCGCTCTCGGGGCTGTAAAGGGTGGCGGCGTGGTTTTCACGGTCGCGTTTGTAGTTGTCCAAGGCCCAGCAGTGGTCATATCCGGCTCCTATCTTGAGAGCCTCGAAATCGGCGTTGATGTGTTGACCCAGCTCTTTGGGCGTGCGGAAGTCCATGGGGGTGCCCTCAACGGGAGCAAGCTCGCCGGTGGGTATCTGTGTGTCGTCGGTGGGCAGGTAATGTGAGGCGTTGAGCATCAGCGTGTGGCCTAACACCGAACCGCTCTCGCAGCCCGAGAGGTTGAAATAGACGTGGTTGGTGAGGTTGACGATGGTGTCGGCATTGGAGCCTGCGAAATAGGTGATTTCAAGGTTGCCGTCGTCGTCGAAGTCATAGACAACCTCGCACCCCAATTCGCCGGGGTAACCCTCTTCGCCGTCGGGTGAGGTGTAAGAGAATACTACGCGGTCTGTCTCCACGCGAGAGGTCCATATCTTGGTCTGGAAGCCGCCGGGACCTCCGTGCAGGTGGTTGACGCCGTTGTTGCACGCAAGCGTATATCTTTTGCCGTCGAGGCTGAAGCGTCCGCGGGCTATGCGGTTGGCATAACGGCCCACACTCTTGCACATGGCGGCAGGGTCGTTGAGGTAATTGTCGAACGTGCGGTAACCCAGCACAACGTCGCGCATGTTGCCGTTGCGGTCGGGTACTTCGAGCGATACGATGGCCGCACCGATGTTTATTACTTTGAGGCGACAGCCATTGGCGCCGACCATCTCATATAGTATGACAGCCGAACCGTCGGGGGCAAACCCCAGTATTTGTTGTTCTATGTTCATAAGTGCTCTTGTTTGTTTTTATTGTTCTGTCATACCTATATATAATAGGTGTGTTTCACCGTGTCTTCGTTAAGACGATGTAAACGCCCCCTTGGCCGGACAAGTTATCTGCCCCACAGCGAGCGCGGGTATTGGCCTGCCTCTATCAGCGCCTCAAGGCGGGCCACAACACCGGGACGGTCTTCTTTATAGGTGACGCCAAACCACTCTGCCGTGCTCGACAGCACTTTTAGGGTGGCCTGCTTTTCGGTGATGAGCTTGTTGGTCATCAGCGGTATGAAAAACTCGGCTTTGGGGTTGGATATGTTTTCGCTCAGGAACTGCTTGAAATATTCGCGTGAGCGGATGAAATAGTCGGGGGTGAAACCGAACATGTTCATGCTCACGATGGTGTTGTCGTCGAGGGGATGGGTCGAGCCGTCGTCGTCGATGTACACTATCTGACCGTTTCTGCGCTCTATCTTGGTGCGTTCGACAATGGATACGAGGTTTGAGTCAGAGTCGCTCGTACATACGCCGCGCGATACGGTACCGTTGTCAGAGAGGGTGTTGCCCACAAGGTAGCCCACCATGCAGTAGCGGCCGGCAGAGCCTTCGGGCAGCGAGACCAGATAGTCGTGCATCACCCTGAAGGCGTCTTTGCCGTAAAAATCGTCGGCGTTTATGACCGCAAAGGGGGTGTGCACTGCGTTTTGAGCCACTATGACGGCATGGTTGGTGCCCCAGGGTTTGGTGCGCCCCTCGGGCAACGAGAAGCCTTCGGGCAGGTCGTCAAGCTCTTGGAAGACATAGTCAACATCTATTTTGCCCCCGAAGCGCTCTTTGTTGAACACCTCTTTGAACTCGTCGCCGAAGCTTTGGCGTATTACGAACACAACGCGGTTGAATCCGGCGCGTATGGCGTCATAAACCGAATAGTCGAGTATGGCCTCTTTAGACGGACCTATGCCGTCCATCTGTTTGAGCGAGCCGTATCGTGAACCCATGCCTGCCGCGAGTATCAAAAGAGTGGTCTGTGGTTGCATAATTTAATGCTGTTTAGGTGTTTGTTGCGTAAAAAAGTTATCTTTGCATCGGAATCGAACCCTGTGCGGGCGCGCTTCGCTAAATAAATCATCAGCAAATATAATTATTTTATATTAAATATGTGTATCTTTGCTGAATAATAACTTAATTTTTTTAACTCGATAGCAGATGGGATTTCTGAATGTAATAAAGCATATAGTTGTAAATTTCAGAAGAAAACACAGGGTCAGCTTCCGTGATCCGCATAGCGACAAAGAGCTGTGGTGCATGTTTTTCTCGCCTCTCAATATATTGCTGGCGTCGCTTACCGTGCTGATAATCACCTTTGTCGCCGTCATGACGGTGGTGGCTTACACTCCCATATTAGACCTCATACCCGGATATCCGGGCAACAAATCGCGTCAGGTGTTGCTGCACAGCGTGATGCGTCTCGACTCGTTGGAGCGCCAGATAAAGATGTGGCAGATATATGAGCGCGACATATCGTTGATAATGGAGGGCAAGAGGCCCATATCGGTGACGGCCTCGGCAACGGTAGACTCTATATTGAAGAGTCCGGCAGCCGTGTTGCCGCCATCGCTGGTAGACTCGCTTTTCAGGGCCAGCATGGGCACGTCGGGTTCGCTTGTGGTGCACGGACGTGCCACAGACGGCAAGCCGACGGCATTTGAGCTTTACGCCCCCTCGCGCGGTGTGGTGGTAGACTATTTCGACCCCTCGTCGGGTTCTAACGGCGTGACGGTGTCGGTAAGTGGCGAGCAGCCCATAGTGGCCGTGACAGACGGTGTGATGGTGTTGTCTACATGGTCGCCGGCGGAGGGTTACATAACCCAGTTGCAGCACGGCGGCAGCATGTTGTCGGTATACAAGCGCCTGTCAAGGCTTATAAAGAAGCCTGGTGACAGGGTCAAGGCCGGAGAGGTGATAGGTTATGTGGGTGGCACTGTGCATAGCGACGTGGTATCGCCGGAGGGTGTCAAGACATCGTACAATTACGAGTTGTGGGATAACGGTACGCCTGTTGATCCGGAAAGTTATATGTTATTTTAGCGATGAAACAGCGATTGGCCATTTTAGGTTCGACCGGCTCTATCGGTCGACAGACGCTCGATGTGGTAGCGGCATATCCCGACCTTTTCGAGGTGCGTACGCTTACGGCTGCAACCAACTGGGAGTTGCTTTGCCGTCAGGCTGTCGAGTTTGACGCCGACAGTGTGGTTATTGCCGACAAGAGCCTTTACGGCAAGGTTAAAGAGGCTCTTGCGGATACAATGATTAAGGTGTTTGCGGGTGAGGAGTCACTCGAACATGTGGCCGCCTCGTCGGAGGTGGATACCGTGGTGGTGGCGCTCGTGGGTTTTGCGGGGCTGTTCCCCACCGTCAGCGCCATAAGGCACTCCAAGAAGATTGCCCTTGCCAACAAAGAGACGCTGGTGGTGGCAGGTGAGCATGTGACCCGTCTGTCGCGCGAATACGGCGCCCCCATAGTGCCTGTCGATTCGGAGCATTCGGCCATATTCCAGTCGTTGGCTGGCGAGGACACGCGCGCCATTGACAAGCTGATACTGACCGCATCGGGAGGTCCGTTTCGCAATTACACGTCGCAGATGCTTGAGAGCGTGACTCCGCAGCAGGCTCTTGCCCATCCGTCGTGGGTTATGGGCAAGAAGATAACCATAGACTCGGCCACCCTCATGAACAAGGGTTTTGAGGTGATAGAGGCACGCTGGCTTTTCGGTGTCGACCCGTCGTCTATAGAGGTTGCGGTGCATCCCGGGTCGGTTGTCCATTCTATGGTGCAGTTTGTTGACGGGGCCGTAAAAGCGCAGCTGGGTACCCCCGACATGAGGCTGCCCATACAGTATGCGCTCACATTCCCCGAGCGTCTGCCCATGAGCGGGCGTCGGCTGTCGTTTGACGATATGACACTGTCGTTCACCAGGCCCGATATCGGGCGTTTCCCGTGTCTCGGGCTGGCTTATGAGTCTATGCGTCGCGGCGGTAACGCCCCCTGTGTGGTCAATGCGGCCAATGAGGTGGCGGTGGCGGCGTTCCTCGATGAGAGGATAGGATTCATGCAGATACCGGGCATGATAGAGAGCTGTCTTGATAAGATGGATTTTATTGCGGCACCGTCGCTCGACGATTACAGAGAGTGCGACAAGGCAACACGTGAGTATGCCGAGAGCCTGATACACTCACGCTAATGCGCAGAAAATAGGGCGGCATGTAGTGCGTCACAGGTGCAAGTGACGGCATGTGCGCATGGTTTCGGCGTAGCTTTCGACGTGACTGCATGGTGATTGGTTCGCATGAGTTGCAGGGAAGGGGGTGAGCATGCTTTGGGGGTGGAGGAGATGATTTTCGAATGTCATAAAAGTCTGTTTTGATGGATATTTTAGTGAGAGTATTGCAGCTGGTGTTGTGCCTGTCTATACTTGTGATGGTGCACGAGTTGGGCCATTTTATGTTTGCCAAGATGTTCGGCGCGAGGGTAGAGAAGTTTTACCTCTTCTTCAATCCTTATTTTTCGTTGTTTAAGAAGAAGATAGGCGACACGGAGTATGGCATAGGATGGGTTCCTTTCGGCGGTTATGTCAAGATTGCCGGCATGATAGACGAGTCGATGGATACCGAGCAGATGAGCGGATTGCCGCAGCCGTGGGAGTTTCGCAGCAAACCGGCGTGGCAGAGACTTCTTATAATGGTCGGCGGCGTTATAATGAACGTGGTGCTGGCATTTGTCATATACGTAGGTCTGAGCTTCCATTACGGCGAGAGTTACATTGCCGCCGCCGATGTGAAGAACGGTTACAGCTTCAGCGACTTGGGGCATGAGATAGGTTTTCGTGACGGCGACAAGATAAAGACGGTAAACGGCAAGAGCTTTGACAACTATGTGGAGATAATGTCGGAGATAATAATATCGGGCGCTTCGGAGGTTGAGGTGGAACGTGACGGCAAGAGTGTTATTGTCTCTGTAGACGAGGAGTTTACGCCGCGTCTGTTGTCTGGCAAGCAGGCTCTGTTCGAGCTTCGGATACCGTTTACAGTCGACTCTGTGCTGACAGGTTCGGCTGCTGAAAAGGCTGGATTGGCGGTCGGCGACTCGTTGTTGTCTGTCAATGGCAAGAGAATGTTTTTCAGAGACCAGTTTGTGGCGGCCTTTCGCGCATCTGCGGGTGACACTCTGAGGCTGGGCGTGTTGCGTGACAGCGCCGGGGTGACGGTGGCTCGTTCATTGGTGTTAGAGGTGCCTGAAGACGGGGTGATAGGCACCGTGTCTATGACCGACATTTTGGCCTATTATCCTCTGACGGTGCGTCATTACACCTTTTGGGAGTCGATACCCAACGGATTCAAAAGGGCCGGCGAGCAGATAGGCAGTTACATCAAACAGCTTAAACTGATAGTAAATCCCCAGACGGAGGCCTACAAGTCGGTAGGTTCGGTTGTCTCCATGGGTAAGTTCTTCCCGACCACTTGGGACTGGTTGAGGTTTTGGAACATAACGGCGCTATTCTCAATAATGCTCGCCGTGCTCAATATACTGCCCATACCTGCGCTTGACGGCGGACATGTAGTGCTGCTTTTGTATGAGGTGATTACAAGACGCAAACCGAGCGACAAATTTGTGATGGGAGCGCAGACGGTCGGCATGATACTGTTGCTGCTGCTGCTGTTGCTTACTTTGGGCAATGATATCATACGTCTTATTTTCAACAGGTTTTAAGTCTCTGTGCGGTAAGCGCGGGTTATGGCCTTTAATGTCCGGTTGGCATGCAGTATGTTTGGCACTATGATTCTCCGCTGGGGCAGATGACCATGGCATCGGATGGAGAATGGCTTACGGGATTGTGGTTTGAAGGGCAGAAATATTTTGCCTCGTCACTGACGGGAGAGTGGCGGCCCTGCATGTTGCCGGTGTTCGCCCTTGCCGCTGAGTGGCTCGATTGTTATTTCGGCGGCGGGGAGCCATCTTTGTCTTTGCCGTTGCGTCTTGCGGGAACGCCTTTCAGGATGGCGGTGTGGGAGGTGTTGCGCACCATACCCTATGGTCGCGTGACTACATATAAGAGAGTGGCCGAAGATGTGGCTGCGCGTTATGGTGCCAAGGTGTCGGTGAGGGCGGTGGGTGGCGCCGTGGGTCATAATCCGCTGAGTGTCGTTGTGCCGTGTCATCGTGTGATAGGCTCCGACGGTAGTCTTACGGGATATGCCGGTGGTATTGACCGTAAGGTGGCTCTGCTCGAAGCCGAAGGGGTTGACATGATAGGTTTGAAGTGGTGACAGCAGGTGCCATTTGACAGCCGATGCCTTTTAAAAGCGTCGGGAGTGTGTGAAAAACGGGGGGGGACTGGTAATCTGAAAGAGTGGGGGTAAAACATTGCAAAGCGGGGTGGTGTCTTGATGTGAAAACAGGAATATGTTAAGGTTGCTTAAAAATAATGCGCTTCCGTTGGCAATGATTGTCGGGGTGGCGGGGCATGGGTTGTTTGCCCGTCTTTCGTTGCTCATGCCATACCTTATCTTTACTATGCTGTTGCTGACATTCTGCAAGATATCAATAAGGCAGATGCGTCTACAAAGGCTGCATTTATGGCTGTTGCTCATGCAGCTGGCAGGGTCTGTTGCCGTCTATTTCGCCATGTTGCCGTTGGGGTCGGTGGTGGCTCAGGGGGTGATGGTGTGCGTTATATGTCCCACGGCGACGGCTGCTGCGGTGATAACCCATAAGCTGGGGGGCAATGCTGCGGTGCTTACCACTTACACGCTGATAAGCAATTTGGGTACCGCTGTGGCGGTGCCTTTGTTGTTTCCGCTGATAGAGCCTTGTGCCGGTGTCAGTTTCGGTACCTCTTTTGCCGTGATACTCGGCAAGGTGTTTCCTCTTCTTATATGTCCGTTTATCGCTGCCTCTCTGTTGCGGCGTTTCTGCCCCCGGGTGCACGGGGTGCTTGAGCGGGCACACGGGGCGGCTTTTTATATCTGGACCTTTGCTCTGGCGATAGTTGCGGCGCAGATATTCGTGTCGATGCAAGACGATGAGACTGCCGTGGCCGTGAAGGTGACGACGGCTGTGGCGACGTTGGTGTTGTGTCTGTTGCAGTTTATGGGGGGTAAGGCTGTGGGCAGCCTGTATGGCGAGCGCATAAGCGCAGGTCAGGCGCTGGGGCAGAAAAACACCATATTTGCGATATGGATGGCGCATGCCTATCTCAATCCTGCCGCGGCCATAGGTCCGGGAGCTTATGTGCTGTGGCAGAATGTTGTCAACAGCTGGCAGATATACAAAAAGGATAGGGTTGTGGCGAGGAGTCAGGGTGGGGCAGGCTGTTCACGACAAGGCCGATGACAGGTTTCTGTTTTGTGGTGTGGCGGCAGACAAATAAGCTGTCTTTGCCGTAGGTGCGACAGATATGGCGAAGTGTGAACAGAGGTTTTAATTGAAATTGCCGGTCCTGTTTGAGGTGTCGCATCACGGAATCACGACAATGAACTCCTCGTCGTATTTGTCATTCAGGTCGTCGTAGCTTATCCGTATGCTGTCTTCCGAAAGCCACTCTACGCCGAAATGCACCGATTCCATGAATCCGCTGCCGGGATACGTCCACAGTTTCTTATCCCATACGAGGCGTTTTTTATAGACGGTCGGACGGCACACGAAATCGTATTGCACTATAATCGTGTTCGTACCCTGCGGAGAGGTGAAAACCTCCTGCTCCGCATTCTCGAATATGTTGTAGCATCTCCGACATAGACCGATCATCACAACAAGGATAGCTGCCGTAACGATGCGTTTTATCAATTTACGTTTCATTTTTCCTGTTCCTCTGCTTTTGCATACCATGCGGCGGCCTGTTTCGCGTTTTTCCTTACACCGTCTCCGTTGGCATAGCAATCTCCAAGGCAACGCATGGCTCCGGCGTGTCCGTTGTATCCCGTGTTTTCGTTGACGTAGGTCGCCGCTTTCTTGTACAGGCGCACAGCCTCTGTCATATCCCGCTCTACGCCATGTCCCTCGGCATAGCATCTTGCAAGCTGGAATTGAGCTTCAGGGTCATCATTCTTCGCTGCCTGACGGTACAAATCCACTGCCTTTTCCCGGTCCTGCTCCACGCCGTGCCCGGCAGCATAACAGTCGGCAAGACCGCGTTGTGCTTCCGGGAAAGCATTTCCGCCGAAATCCACGGCTCTGCTGTACCACCTGACTGCCTGGCTGTAATCTTCAGCCACACCACGCCCGGCGGCATAACAGTGACCAAGTTCCACCCAAGCCATCGGGTCGTCGTGTTCCGCAGCTTTATTGAACCAGTAAAAGGCTTTTTCGTAATCGCGTTCCACTCCGACACTATCTATATAGCACAATCCAATGTTGAAATATACCTCGTGATATCCACCTTCCGCCGCTTTCACATAATGTTCAAACGCCTTTTCCGCATCTTTCGGTAATCCGCCTTTTCCGAATCTATAACAATCGCCCAGACAGGAGTAGGCATACGCATCGCCCGAGTCTGCGGCTTTCTGCCACCATTCGACAGCTGAGGTCATGTCGCACTGCACGCCCCAACCGTGCAGATAACAGCTTCCGAGCATACACTGCGCCTCCGCCAAGTCCGTGCCCGACAACCGTTTGCCGTTGACAGCCTTTTTCAGCCATCTGGCGAGTTGTCCCTGATAGCTGTCCTTGTTAAGACGCTCTTTTGCGGGACGGCAGTTGTCAGATGCCATCCAGTATAATCTGAATGCTTTTGCAAGATTGCGCTCCACGTTTGCGCCCTCCTCATAGCATTGGCCGAGTTGATATTGCGCGGGGGCATAGCCAGATTTGGCCGATTCGCGACACTTGGCGATGTCGAACGATTTGTCTGTATATTTATTCGTGTACGTTATCATGATTCTATAGTTTTGTTTTCAGGCAGTTTCACAGTCTCAGTCCAATCCGACCGAAAAAATGTAACATTGAAGGCATCGCCGTCCCAGCCAGTCCGGGTGACGGCTCCTGCCATATCCACGTTGTGGGGTAACTCATCGAGCCATTCCGACACGACAACCTCGCCGCTTTTACAATCTACCAAGTCGACTCGTATCGCATCGCCTATGCCATGTCCGATACAGCGGTACACCTTCGCCTTGTATTTCCTGTCGCGGCGGAACTTGGAGTATTTTTCAAGCAGGATTTCTTTCTCGCATCCGCACTCCCTCATTTTTTTGAGGATGTCATCGCGCCGCTCCGCAAGGCGGTTTCTGCCTCCGTGCATCCGGTCTATTTCCACTAAAACATCCATGATGATATTGGCGACAAATTGCTCGAACTCATTGCTGAGCTCTTCGCTGAATGCCTTGCTGAAGCGTTTGAGGTCATAGAGGCGGCGGGATGTTTCGTGATCGAGATTGTACCACGACACTCCCATTTCAGGAATCGAAGTATAACCCGGCCTCCCATCCATCTCCTGCTCTACATTCGCACAGATGGTTAACCGCCCGCATCCGTCAAGATCAATAGGCATCAGTTCCGTCAGGATATATTGAGCAATACCGAATGTGACGGCATACAGGGTGATGTAGCAATAGTTGGATTTCACCTTCTCTCTTTTTTCAAGAGCATAATCACCCTCGAAGCACAGCATACGTAGTTTCATCTTTTGAAATCTCTGAATTTTTTGTTGTTCAGCGCATTCTCGGCGGCGATGTTGCCGTTTTCGGCGGCAAGCCGAATCCAGTCGAAAGCCTGACGGATGTCGGTTTCCACGCCCAGCCCTTTCATATACATGTTGCCGATTTCATACTGTGCCACGCTGACTTCATGGTTGTATTTTCCGTATATGTTTTTGCGGGAGGCAATCTGCCGATAGAGTTTCATTGCCTCGGCGTAGTCTTTATCGCCGCCCATACCGCGTTTATAACAATCCGCAAGCTGGAGTCTCGACATCACATCGCCCGCCTCGGCTCCTTTTTGATACCACTCGCGCGCCTTGCCCCAGTCCTTTTCAACGCCGCGCCCGTCGAAGTACGCGCCGCCGATGCAGTGGTAAGCAGCTTTGTAGCCCAATTCGGCAGCTTTCATGTAGCAGTCGAGCGACTTAAGATAAGCTTTATCGGTTACCTTACGGCAATAAAGCTCTCCGAGATTGAACCATGCCTCGGCATCTTGCTCGCTATTGGCAACTTCGGCGTATAACTCGGCTGCGGAATCTTTGTCGGCGGCAATGTCTTCGTATTCGGTAAAATCCAACAGTTCATCGGGAGCGCCCGTGCCCCAGAAGAGGATGTCGGCAAGCCGCTTCTTGGTCGCCATATCGCCTTTGTCGGCTCGCGCTCTCAGGATTTCAACCCAGCGGTCGTGCCATTTGCAGGCAATCTTCACCCCCTCTTCGCGGTCGATGTCAGCGGGACGGTCATAGACATAGAGTTTCATCAGAGCCTGAGCGGCACTTGCCACACCTTTGGCGGCTTTTGCCTCCAGTATCTCAATCCATCGGTAATGCCACTTGTGCCCAAAGTCCTTTTTAGCCTGCGCACTGATCATCTCATCGTCGACAAAATCGTAGCGATAGAGATCTGCCAACGCCTCGGCAGCCTTGTCGCTCCCTTTGGCAGCAGCTTTTTCGAACCAGTAAATCGCTTTCTGATTATCACACTGATTATGACAACCCCACAAATAATACCGTCCGAGCATATATTGCGCCTTGGTGTTACCTTTTTCGGCTAAGGGTGTGATGGCATCGACTGCCTGCCGTGCCAGTTCGTCGTCGCCCTCACCGGCATATAAGCTGGTGAACCTCTGTATAATTTTGTAATATTCTGTCAGTTGGTTCATCGCAGTATGTTTTATTTTTCAAAGTTATAAAATATTTCGGAGTTAAGGGCACTTTTAGCATCTATGTTGCCTTTCTTGGCGGCAAGCCGGAAATATTTGGCGGCTTTTTTCAAATCTTTCGGCACGCCTGTGCCAAGAAGATACATGTTGCCGATTTCATACAGCGCCGTGCCTATGCCGTCGGCGTACCTCTGCCAATAGCGGCCTGTGCGTTCCGCCAGATGCAGGTATTGCTCCATCGCCTTTGAATAATCAGCCTTACAGCCTGTACCGTGCTTATAACAGTCTGCCAACTTCAGCATGGCGTTTATCTCCCCCATGTCAGCACCTTTGCGATACCAGCGGAAAGCCATTACCTGATTCTGCTTCACTCCTAACCCCTTCATATAGGCATCTCCAATCTTAACAAAGGCTTCGTCATAATTCATCTCTGCGGCTTTCTTGAAGCAAGCAAAGGCTTTTTTATAGTCGAACAGTTCCTGATAGGCAAGCCCCATCATATACCAAGCCTCATCCTTCATGCA
>JAIECQ010000015.1 GCA_029068395.1 Rikenellaceae bacterium | reverse complement strand
ACAAAAATAACGAAACCGATTTCATTGCCACTCCAGTCCTTAACGACGCGCAACTGGCCGAGTTGGTTGGCAAATTCCGCGGTGTTATCACCGAAAACGGAGGTCAGATCGTCAGTCAGGAAGACTGGGGCCTCAAAAAGTTGGCTTATCCTATTCAGAAAAAGAGCACAGGCTTCTATTTCCTGCTTCAGTTCACGGGCGAGGGCAGCATTATCGAGAAACTCGAAACCCAGTACTCGCGCGACGAGCGTGTGATTCGTTTCCTCACTTTCAAGATGGACAAACACGCCGTTGAATATGCAGAAAAAAGAAGAAAAAACAACAGCAGCAAGAAGGAGGAATAAATCATGGCACAGAATCAGACAGAAATAAGATATCTCAACCCTCCCACGGTAGAGGTTAGAAAGAAAAAATATTGCCGTTTCAAAAAGAACGGTATCAAGTATATTGATTACAAAGACGGCGAATTTCTCAAGAAGTTCCTCAACGAGCAGGGCCGCATATTACCCCGTCGTCTGACCGGTACTTCACAGAAATATCAGAAAAAGGTCGCAACCGCCATTAAACGTGCGCGCCATTTGGCCATTCTGCCTTTCGTGACAGACTTAATGAAGTAATCTTTTTCTAATTTCTTTAGAGACATTATCAATGGAAATCATACTTAAACAAGACGTCGATAATTTGGGCCACAAAAACGACATCGTCAATGTGCGTCCCGGTTATGCAAACAACTTTCTGATACCCCAGGGCAAGGCTATCCTGGCCACTGCTTCGGCAAAGAAAGTGCTTGCGGAAAACATAAAACAACAGGCTCACAAAGAGGCTAAAGTTCGCGCTGAGGCCGAGGCTAAAGCTGCCAAGATATCGGCAATAGAGGTCACCGTTACCGCTAAGGTTAGCGATGGCAACAAGATTTTCGGCTCGGTGACCGCCGCTCAGATAGCAGAGCAGATAGCTGCAAAGGGCGTGGAGGTAGAGAAAAAGAACATTACCGTCTCTGCAATCAAAGAGCTTGGCTCTTACGAGGCTTCCGTTAAGGTTTACCGCGACATCAAAGGCACAGTCAAGGTAAACGTGGTTGCCGAAGAGAGCGCAAAAGAAGAGAACGCAGCAGAGTAAGTATTGTTTGCAATATCATTTTGAAAGGGACTTATTCAAGTCCCTTTTATTTTGCTCTGCATGATATTGGTGGCTGTGGCGTCAGCGAAAGTTTGGGCCAGAGCGGGGCGGCGCTTTTGAAGAGGGGAGTGTAAATAAAGGATCTGTTATGGAGTACGAAGTTTTTGAGCTTGACAACGGCATAAAGTGTGTCTTGGGGCGTGTAAGGAGTGCGGTGTTGCACTGCGGACTCACCATAGGTGCGGGTACGCGTGACGAGGCCGACAACGAGCATGGCATGGCGCATTTTATTGAGCATCTGCTTTTTAAAGGCACCGCAAAGAGACGTGCATATCACATAAACTCGTTGCTCGACAATGTGGGCGGCGAGCTTAATGCTTATACCACCAAAGAGGAGACGGTGGTGCATGCGACAGTGCTTAAGGGCGATTATGCCAAAGCGGCAGATCTGATTGCCGATGTGGTGTTCAACTCCTTGTTTGCCGAGCGAGACATAGAGACCGAGCGAGGTGTCATTATAGATGAGATCAATTCGTATAAGGATTCGCCCTCTGAGGCTATATATGACGATTTTGAAGACATGGTGTTTGCCGGCAGTTCGCTCGGGCGCAACATATTGGGCACCAGACGGAGCATTTCGCGTTTTCGTTCGGACGACCTGCGTCGTTTTGTGGAGCGCCATTACACTACCGACCGTATGGTTTTCTCGGTGGTCGGCAATGTGTCATCGGCTCGTTTCCGTCAGGTGGCGCATGATAAGTTCGGTCGGTTGCCGGCAAGACGCTCTGCGGTGGTGCGTCAGGGGGTGGCTCCTTATGTGACAGGTAACGACAAGGTCTCTAAGGGCACCTATCAGAGTCACTTCATAATGGGAGGTCGCAGCTGTTCGTGTCTCAGTCATGACAGGACCGCCGTGGCTCTCATGGTCAATGTGCTGGGTGGAATGAGTTCGGGCAGCAGGCTTAATGTGGCCTTAAGGGAGCGCAACGGGTTGTGCTATTCGGTGGAGGCGGGTTTTGCCTCTTATTGCGATACCGGTGTTGTGACGGTCTGTTTCGGTTGTGATAAAGAGAATCTATGTCAGTGTTGCGACTTGGCTGTCTCTGAGATTGAGCGCATGAAAAACGAGCCGCTCACTCCGCGGGCGCTGGCCATGGCCAAAAAGCAGCTTTTGGGACAGATTGTGATAGCCTCAGAGAATGCCGAGAGCCTTATGTTGTCGGCCGGCAAGAGCATGCTCGTCTATGGACAGGTAGAGTCTTACGAGGGGCTAAAGGCGCGCGTGGATGCTGTCACAGCCGACGATATATGCCGATGTGCCGCCACTGTATTTGACCAGGACAATCTTTCCAGCCTGACATATATATAGCCCCCCCCTGCATGAGTAGGGTATAAAAAAACACCGCTTCCGAAAAGGAGCGGTGTTTTTTTATATGCTTTGGCTTAAATTAAGCTGCGAGCAATGCTGCAAAAAGAACGAAGTAGAGGATGATGTAAACGATACCGAGAACGATAGCCGCGATACCGAGTTTACCCTGCAAGGGAAGGAGTTTTGCAAGAATCTGCTCACCTTTAGCCGCAGCAGCCTCGTTCTTAGAGAGAACGTATTTAACGATGAGGTTGTAGCCGAGGATGAAACCGAGGCAAGCCTCAACGATAGCGACAGCGAGGTCGAGAATCCAGATAATGGGATAAGAGGTCAACCAACCGATGTGGATGATAGATGAGATGATACCCCAAATACCGATAACGCAGAATACAAGACCCAACCAGCCCTGGAAAGGAGCGATCTTGTCGATAAGTTCTTTAGCATTCGGTTTCTTTGAAACGATCAAAGAGGGAACAGCCAAAATACCCAAAACGATAAGTAAAATTGCGTACAACATGACAATTTCTTTTTTTTGTTATTAATAAAATGTTGATTGCTGTCTGTTTGTTTTTGTTTGAGACATGCAAATATAGATATTTTTTCCCGAAAAAAAGCATGTTTCGGCTACTTTTGCATCACTTTGTGTGCACGTGAGTGTTTAATGTCTTGATATGTCGTATTTTGTGTTTTGTGCTGATGTTTGCAATTTATTGTGTTGTAGGTAAAATTTTTTTGTTTTGAAAAATTAGGCTATTGTCTACCTTATTATATATGTGTAGGTGCGTGAAAATGAGATGTATTTTGCGATGGCTAATAATTTTGATTGTTTGTGTATTTTGTATTGCAAAACAATGAATTTTTATTTACATTTGTATTGTCAATAAAAATGTGATATATTATGAAGAATCTGCTTTTCTTTGTGTTTGTGTGTCTGTCGGGGCGGGTGTTTGGTGTCGGTCACAGTGGGGCTGACATGGTGTTTGCTGATGAGAAGAAGGTTGTTGCCGGTTGTGTGAAAGGCACGAACGGCATCTCTGTCGAGTATGCCACGGTGGTATTCTCAAAGGATGGCGCCTATGTGGCAGGGGCGACCACCGACGGGGAGGGTGTTTTCTCTGTTGAGCTGGCGGCGGGGGAGTATGACATGGAGGTGTCTTACATCGGATACAAGTCGTCGGTCAGCAGGGTGGTGGTTAAAGACGCTATCGATTTGGGTGATGTGGTGCTGCATCCCGAGGCTATGGAGGTAGACGAGGTGGTGGTGCAGGGCCGTATGGTGACGCAGCGGCCAGACGGTTACTCGCTGACGTTGGGAGACAGCAAGGTGGCCGAGGGGCGCAACCTGCGAGAGGCATTGAAGTATGTGCCGGGGGTGTGGATCGACAACAACGACCAGATAACAGTGAACGGCCAGGGGGGAGTGATGGTGATGATAAACGACAGGGTGATGACCATGTCGTCGACCGATTTGTTGAACTATCTGG
The DNA here is from genome assembly GCA_029068395.1 of Rikenellaceae bacterium. Classification (GTDB taxonomy): domain Bacteria; phylum Bacteroidota; class Bacteroidia; order Bacteroidales; family Rikenellaceae; genus CASDZP01. The sequence continues at coordinate 31,386 of JAIECQ010000015.1, read as the reverse complement.
AGTCGATAAACGCCGAGGATGTCAAGAGCATAGACGTGGTGCGTTCGGCAGGGGCAAAGTATGACGCCTCGGCAAGCGGTGCGGTGCTTAAGATTAACCTGCGCAACCGCAGCAAGGTAGAGGGCGTGTTTGGCACTGTGTCTATGAATTACAGACGCACCGACACCTTGACAACACTGGTGATGCCGTCGGTGTGGGTGAACGCCATGTATGGCAAGTTATCGCTTTCGACAGGTTTTACATATGCGCGGCGTCAGTATTCGCAGTTCTTGCGTCAGTATTCATGTTTCAGGCAGCTGGGTGATACGATAAACTCAGAGTCGGTATTGAACAACGGCCAACACTCTTATAATTACACGTTAAGGGGCGTTTACAACATCGACGAGCGAAACAGCGTGGGGGTCGATTACGATTTTCGTCGTTCGCCAAGCGATGAAGATAATTTCTCCTCTTCTGTCGGCTATGGCCGTTCGTATGGCGATTTGATGAACTATGCGACCACAAAATCGTTGTCGCCCAGTGATTTGAGCAAGACGCACGACCTGTCGGTCAATTATCGTCGCACGTTAGACTCGTTGGGTTCCGACCTCTTGCTGGTGGCCGACTATCATCGCTCCAACAGCTGGGAGACCAACATTTCGGAGTTGATGCAGCAGTTAGATGCGGTGAAAGTGCTTGATTATGTGAAGTCTGCAAGTCTGCTTAAGAATGACTTTTACACAGCGCGCATAGATGTCACCAAGCGTTTCAATACCAAGTGGTCGCTCAGTTACGGGGCCAAGTATTCTTACTCCAAGATGTCGAGTGTCTTTGAATATTACTCGTCAGAGCAGGGCACTGAGTGGGTGTATGACGATGTTTACAGTGATGATTATCGTTACCGCGAGGGTATTGCGGCGGCGTATGCCAGCGCGACAGGTCGTGTCGGCAGGTTGAACATCATGGCCGGATTGCGTGTAGAGAACACCGACCTGCGTCCCACATCGCTGAAGCAGAGCGAGAACCATCATAACAATTACACCGACTTTTTCCCTTCGGCTTCGTTGTCCTATCTCTTGACTGCCAAAGGCGATTATGTGGCGGCGATGAGTTATCGCCGAAGCATTCGTCGTCCCGGCTTCGCGATGCTCAACCCTCGGCGTCAGCCTATTGATAACATTTCTGTTGCGGTGGGCAACCCCTATTTGAAGCCGTCTTATTCCAATAACGTGTCGCTCAACTTCACTTTGGCCGGCAGGTATATGTTGACGGCTGCTTATGAGGGCGACAAGGACCTGTTTGCCCAGGTGGCCGTCATTGACGAGAACAACCCTGAGATTGTGATGTACAAGAATGATAATATTGACAAGCAAGACATATTGATATTCAATGCTTATCTGCCTTTTAATCCTTTCAAATGGTGGAATTTCAATATCTCGGGTGGCTCGGGGCTGATGCAGAGCACATTTATGGGGCGTGAGCGTTCAAAGTGGTTTTATCGGGGAATGGCAAACATGACATTTTTGTTGCCCAAGAAATGGATTGTCGAGATGTCGGGCTGGTGTGCCGGCAATATGATACAGGGCAACATAGTGGTAGACAGGCCTGTGGCGTCGATGGATGCCTCTGTCAAAAAGACATTCTTAGATGGTAAGCTCACGTTGATGGCCGAGGTTAAGGGAATTGTTTACACCAAGACAAGCATGTTGATAGACGAGCCTTCTTATCGCAAAAGGATATTCTCATGGCAGTCGGCAGGCTCCCGTTCGTATGGCATATCGTTAAAGTACAATTTCAAGACAGGAAAAGATTTCCGAGCCGCTCAGGTCGTCAAAGGTAACGCCGAAGACGCAAGCCGCTTCTGACGACATCACGGCACTGCCTCCGGTGATGGCTTGCGGTCACTGCCGGTGATGGTTTGCTGGAACTGCTGTTATGTATTGCTGAAACTGCCTCCGGCGGCCCTTCCGGGGGAGGGGTCGCGGACCCCGTTTTGATATTTTTGAGGGCAAACTAAGCGGATAAGTACAGCTATCCCATAAATGTGTTTCGACATACGTCTCACACATTTATGGAATAGCTGTTTTTGGCCCTTGGGTTGAGTGCCTGGAAGATATTCAACATGGGCCATGACTCTCGACGGAAAAACGCGGAAGCAAAGCAGAAACAATAACAGCAGCGCTGCAAACATAAGCCGCACAGCCGAACACCGGCACAGCGGAGAGCGACGCGGGGCCTGCGGAGGGCACAGCATGAAAGTTATGTGCATAATCACCGTTCCTAATTCACTGTCATATATTGCTGTGCGGGGCTGCGGCCCTCCGTTGGGGGGGATTTCCTGCCCACCGCGAGGTGCGGGCCGCTCGGGCTTCGTTCCTCAGCCCGGCATAAGGTATTTTGGCTTACGGCATACTTCGTAATGCCGGACATGCAGCAAGCATAACAGCAGCGCAGCAAACATAAGGTCAGCACAGCCGTAACCACCGGCACAGCGGAGAGCGACCCGGGGCCTGCGGAGGGCACAGCGAGAAAATGACGAGCATCACTGCCGTGACTAATTCACCGCCATACATATTATGCACCGATATGTGGCCCTCCGTTGGGCGGAGGCTCCGGGCCGCTCGGGCTTCGTTCCTCAGCCCGGGCACAAGGAATTTTTGCTTACGGCATACTTCGTTATGCCGGGCATGCAGCAAGCATAACAGCAGCGCAGCAAACATAATAGGTAAGTACAGCCACAACCACCGGCACAGCATGAAAATGAAGAGCATCACTGCTGTCACTAATTCACCGCCCTATATATTAATCACCGATATGCGGCCCTCCGTTTGGGGAGGCTCCGGGCCGCTCGGGCTTCGTCCCTCAGCCCGGCACAGGGAATTTTGGCTTACGGCATACTTCGTAATGCCGGAGATAAGGAATAGTGTGCGGTTTCGTTTCACTCAGACCGCACGGTGGGTTGCATTAATTGTTATAGCTATTTACTGCTGTTTTCATTCCTTGTGCTCTCATTTCTTTTGCTTTTATTCCCTTGGTGGTGTGGGCCGGCGCTTGCGCCGGCCTCATCGGCGTGGATGTCGATGGCGTGATGATGGTCAGGCGTGGTGAGAGACAAAGATGTGCAGCACCTTGGGTTGGCCGGTACGAGCCTTTAGCGTGAAGGAGCCACGGGCCGAGCCTGCGGAGGCAAGCGTGAAAGTGACGCGTTTCACTACCGTGGCTTAGTCGCTGTCTACAATTGCGTGGCGGGGTTACGGGCCTCCGCGGGGGGAGGGTCGGCCCGTTGCGGCTCGTACCTCGCCGCCCTGCCGGACCAAAAACCTGCCGGTGCGGAAAGCCATGCGGTGCAAAAACAACCTATGCAAAATCCACTGCAAAAGCATCTCGGTTAAACGAAAGCGTGGGTTTCGTTTAACTCAGACCGCCCTGCCGGAGCGTGATGGGCCAGCGCTGACCTCAGCGGGGTGAGTGTAGAGAGCGTGGTGAAATTGGGGCGCGAGGCGTGAAACAGGTAGGGCGCTTTAGCTGTAGCTTTTGGCAAGGCTTTGTAGCTTACGATTTGGCTTTGGCTTGATGCCTGTACTGGCGGGGCGGCTGCTCGGGTTGCGCACCTAACACCCATTTGGCGTGAAGGAGCACGGGCCGAGCCTGCGGGGGCAAGACGTGAAAGTGACGCACATAACTGCCGTGACTTAGTCACTGCCTACAATTGCGTGACGGGATTACGGGCCTCCGCGGGGGGAGGGTCGGCCCGTTGCGGCTCGTGCCTCGCCGCCCTGCCGGTGCGGAAGACTGCCGGAGTAAAAGCCATGCGGGACAAAAGCCTGCGGGCGCAAAAACAACCTGTGCAAAAGCATCTCGGCTAAATGAAAGTGTGCGGTTTCGTTTCACTCAGACCGCGCTACCGGAGCGGGATGGGCCAGCGCCAGCACATGCCAAACAGGCCTCCGGCGGCGCTACTTTCGCAACCAAGCTGCCGTCACAGTGCAGTGGCACACGTGCAGAGTCACACGGTAAGTTCTACCAGTGGGGCATCAATGTGGCGTGGAATACCACAGGTGCGTCGGCTTCCGGGGCTACCCCAAGCGGGTCTTGGAACACGTCGACTTACCCCAGCAACTGGAATACCCACCCGTGCCCCGAGGGTTACCGTCTGCCTACTAAAGATGAGTTTCAGGCTCTCATTAACGGTAGTACCGTCAGTCGCGGCGGCGGGTGGACCAACTCTGATTATGGATATATCAAGTTCACCTCCGGTTCTAATTCCGTGGAGTTTCCCGCTGTCGGTCGCCGTCTCACCGGTTCGTCCGGTACGTTGTACGACGCGGGTGTGTACGGGCGTTATTGGTCGTCAGTTGCGGGCAGTTCTAACCGCGCGTACTACCTGTACTTCAACAGCAGTGATTTGAGCGTGGGTGGCAACAATAGGCAGTGCGGTTTTAGCGTGCGTTGTGTCCGCTAAATATTAATACTTTGGTTCTTTGATTTCTTTGATTCTTCCCCGAGGGATTGCGTAAGGGGTGGGCTGCTATCTGGCTTTTTCCCGATAAGATCTGCACGGGCAGCCCTTTCAAAAAGCATCTGTTCTTAATAGACAGTCATGCCAATGCTTGTGATGACTTAATTGTATATGATAAATAGTATTTTTTTACGAATAATATTGTTTATTTAAATATTTGTTTTGTAAATAGTTGTGTGTAGTATGCTGTATTTGATAAAATAAATAATGATTTATTTTTATGTATTATGTGTTGCATAATAGAAATAATGTTTTTATATTTGTGCAGTCAAAGAATTATACTAACTGATTAAATGATATGAAAACTATTTTTTGCTTATTGTTTTTTACAGGACTATATGTCTTGGCGGCCGGTGCCGATTTGCAGTCGGTTAAAGAGGTCAGGGGTGGAGTTACAGGCTCGGTCAAGGGTAGTGATGGCAGAGGCATAGATTATGCTACGGTGGTATTTACCGACAAGGCGGGCGACTACATTGCCGGCGCCACGACAGGCAGTGACGGTCTCTTCTCGGTGGAAATTGCAGAGGGTGACTATGTGATGGAGGTGTCGTTTGTTGGTTACAAGACACTGAGGCGCGATGTTGAGGTGAGAGGCACCGTCAACATGGGCGACATAGTTTTGGAGGCTGAGCTCTTGGAGGTCGATGAGGTGGTGGTGAACGGCCGCACGGTGATCCATCGTGCCGACGGTTACTCGTTGGCCCTGGGCGACAGTAAGGTGGCCGAGGGACGTAACGCCCGCGAGGCGCTGAAGTATGTGCCCGGCTTGTGGATAGACAACAACGACGAGATAAAGATCAACGGACAGGGTGGCATTCAGGTTATGATAAACGACAGGGTGGTTACCATGTCGTCGAGCGAGCTGCTACGTTATTTAGAGACCATCAACGCCGAAGATGTCAAGAGCATTGATGTGGTGCGGTCGGCGGGTGCCAAGTACGATGCTGCCGTAGGAGGGGCCGTGCTTAAGATAACCCTGCGCAACCGCAGTGTGAACGGTGTGTTCGGCAATGTGTCAATGTCGTACGAGCGTATGGATACGATGGATTTGAAATACAGACCGTCGGTGTGGGTCAACGTGATGCACAACAAGTTATCTATATCTACCGGCTTCACTTATCACAGAAATAAGAACATGGAGCATAATGACATAGAGTCGTACATGAAACTTCGCGGCGACACATTGGTTACTGAGGCCAATTTTTTGTATAAGTCGCAGAATTTCAATTATGATTTCCGTGGCGTATATCAGTTTGACGATCGCAATAGTGTAGGTCTTGATTATAGTTTCGGTTCTTATCCCTCTACAGGGCATATGGTCTCTGACGGATATATGTTCGGGCAGACCACCGAGCGGGTTTACAACGGCGTAAGGCTCGATTCGCCCGACAATGTCTATGTCAATCACGGTGTGTCGTTAAACTATCGTCGCAAGCTCGACACCCTGGGTTCCGACCTGCTGGTGGTGGCCGACTATCATTACGGCAAGAACGGCAGCAACAATTACACTACCATGATAGAGGGTTCCGGCGGGGGGTCGCTTATGGAGTACCTGCGTGACGAGTCGTTGTCGCGGAACGATTTCTACACCGCGCGTATCGACGTCAACAAGCGTTTCAGCAAGAAGTGGTCGTTGGGTTATGGGGCCAAGTACTCTTATTCCAAGATGACGAACGTGTATGACAATCACGTCTCGGCAGATAATGTCAACTGGAGTTACAGGGCCGATTACAGCGACAATTACCGTTATCGCGAGGGTATCGGGGCGCTTTACGCCACAGCATCGGCCAATCTGGGACGCTGGAGTATGATGGCGGGTTTGAGGATAGAGAACACCGACATAAGGCCCAAGTCGCTGAGGCAGGATGAGAGCCACCATAGCAATTACACCGACTTTTTCCCGTCGGCCTCGGTGTCGTATGCCATCAATCCGCAGAAGCAGTATATCGTTGCGCTCAACTATCGTCGCGGCATTACCCGTCCGGGATTCGGTATGCTGAATGCCAGCAGGTTAGTGGTCGACAACGTCACCGTTTCGGTGGGCAACCCCTATCTGAAGCCCTCTTACTCGGAAAATCTCACCCTCAACTTCACCTTGGCAGGCAAGTATATGTTTATGGCCTATTACTCTTATCGTAACAATGCCTTTCAGCGCATATCATTGCCCGATGTCAACGACCCCGATGTTATCTTGCTGACATACCGCAATTTCGATAACGAAAGCATGTTTGTCTTAAACACCTATCTGCCGTTCACTCCATTCAAGTGGTGGGATATAAGCTTTAGCGGCACCACGGGTCCCATGAGTGCCGATGTGTTGGGGGTGAAACGCACACGGTGGTTTTATCAGGCATCGGCAAACACCATCTTCTCTCTGCCCAAGAAGTGGACGATAGAGCTTAGCGGCAACTGTTCCGGCAATGTCTTGCAGGGCAACTGGTGGCTTAAGAAGCCTATGACGTCGTTGGACGGATCACTCAAAAAGAGCTTTCTTGACGGCAAGTTGTCGTTGGTGTTGAATGTGAACAACATAGTCTCTACAGGGTTTAATGTGATTATTGACGATGCCGACTTCGGTAAACGTGCCAATACTATGTCATCGTGGACCTCACGTCGTTACGGCATAACGCTGCGATACAACTTCAAGGCCGGCAAGGATTTCAGTGCGGCCAATGTCGTCAGGGGCAATGCCGAGGATGCGGGACGTTTCTGATGGTGATTTTGTAACTTTTTTGCATCAATACTGTTTTATTTATGTAAATATTTGGGTTTATATTTAAAATTTTATCTAACAAAACGTTTTTTTCTCTTGTTGAGAGTCTCCCGTAAAACAGGAGGCTCTTTTTTATTGCGGGTGTCGCTTCGGGTAAAGACTACAGGAAAGGTGTGTGCGCAATAGCTTGATAATCAGTGTTGTGTGATGTATGTTGTGCGGTATTGTAACTTTATGTCGGCAGAAGCGTTAAATGTATGAGTTATATAGGACACAGATGTTTTTTTTACGGCCTTATTTGCGCAGTAGTGTCGGGCGATGTATGGTATTTGTGTCCTGTTTGTTTTAATTGCTGTTAATTGATTGTGTATGAAGTGTTTTTACTTGATTGCGGTGTTTGTTTTGATGGTCGGCAGGGTGTCGGGCTTTGATGAGGTATATGTTGCGGGCAGTGGCAGAGTGACAGGCTCGGTCAAGGGCAGTGACGGAGGAGGCATAGAGTATGCCACGGTTGTCTTTACCGACAAGGCGGGCGACTACATTGCCGGCACCACGACAGGCAGTGACGGTATTTTCTCGGTGGAGATTGCCGACGGCGACTATGTGATGGAGGTGTCGTTTGTGGGCTACAAGACATTGAGGCGTGATGTTGTGGTGAGAGGTGCCGTCAGCATGGGCGACATGGTGTTGGAGCCAGAGGCTTTGGAGGTTGACGAGGTGGTGGTGCGGGGCCGTGCGGTGACCCATCGAGCCGACGGTTACTCTCTTACCTTGGGCGACAGCAAGATGGCCGAGGGACGCAATGCCCGCGAAGCGTTGAGGTATGTGCCGGGTCTTTGGATAGACAGCAACGAAGATATCAAGATAAACGGGCAGGGCGGTGTTCAGGTTATGATAAACGACCGCATCGTGACCATGTCGTCGGGCGAGCTGCTCCGTTATTTAGAGGGCATCAACGCCGAAGACATCAAGAGCATAGATGTGGTGCGGTCGGCGGGCGCCAAGTACGATGCTGCCGTGGGAGGGGCCGTGCTCAAGATAAACCTGCGCAACCGTAACATTAACGGTGTGTTCGGCAATGTGTCAATGACTTACGAGCGCACTGACACGCTTGATCTGAAATACAATCCTTCGGCGTGGATTAATGTGATGCACAAAAAGCTCTCTCTGTCAACGGGATTCTCTTACTCGCGCACCAACTACTCGGAGCACATAGACATGGATACCTATTTCCGTAGCAGCGGCGACACTCTCAGTGCCCTGTATGCCTCTCTCAACAAGTATCGCTCCATGACATACGACATAAGGGGCGTTTACAGGTTTGACGACCGCAACAGCATAGGGTTGGATTATCATCTGGGCAACTATCGTAATACTTACAACAATGTCTCTGACGGTGTCATCGCTCGGCGCGAGTTGTTGACGCGCATGAGTTCACTGTCGCCGAACTGTCGTTCCGACAATCACGACCTGTCGTTCAATTACAGGCGTCAGCTCGACACCTTGGGCTCTGACCTTTTAGTGGTGGCCGACTATCATTACGCCGCCACCAATGGCAGGTCATACACCACCACGGCCGATTATACGCCAATGGGCTCGCTCTTAGACTATGTCTATGACATCAGCAACATACGCAACGATTTTTACACCGTGCGCATCGACATTAACAAGCGTTTGAGCAAGAAGTGGTCGTTAGGTTATGGTGCCAAATACTCATATTCGACACTTTCGAGTGTTTACGACTATTATACCTCTGTCGACAATCATAACTGGAGTCACAGGCTCGATTACAGCGACGATTACCGTTATCGCGAGGGTGTCGCGGCTGCCTATGCCACCACCTCGGCCTCTTTGGGACGGTGGAACATCACGGCAGGTGTGCGTGTAGAGAATACCGACATGCGTCCCAAGTCGTTGAGGCAGAGCGAGAGTCATCACAGCAATTACACCGATGTTTTCCCCTCGGCGGCGGTGTCATATGCCATCAATCCGCAGAAGAAGCATCTCGTGGCGCTCAACTATCGACGCAGCATATCGCGACCCGGTTTCAGCATGTTAGATCCCTCGCGCGTGAAGGTCGACAATGTCACCGTATCGGTGGGTAACCCTTACCTGCAACCCTCTTATGCCGAGAATGTTACCCTTAACTTCACTTTGGCGGGAAGCTATATGTTCACTGCCAACTACTCCTATCGCAACAAGGCTTTCGAGCGTGTCATGTTGCCAGATGTCGACAATCCCGACATGATACTGCTCACATATCGCAACTACGACAACGAGAACTCGTTCATGTTCAACGCTTATCTGCCATTCACCCCCTTCAAGTGGTGGGACATAAGTATAGACGGCACCACCGGTCCCATGAGCACAACCATATCGGGAGTAAAACGCACACACTGGTTTTATCAGGGCTCTGTCAATACCATGTTTTCATTGCCCAAGAAGTGGTCAGTAGAGCTTAACGGGTACTGTGTCGGCAACGCATTGCAGGGTAACATGTTGTTGTATCGTCCGCAGGCAGGTATGGACGGCTCCATCAAGAAGAGCTTCCTCGACGGCAGGTTGTCACTGGTGCTCAACGTGCGCAACATCGTCAGCACAGGCACTTACATCAAGGTGGCCGAGTCGGACTACTCCAAGCATGCTTACGCCCGCACCACCTATGACGGCGCACGCCGTTACGGCATAACGCTGCGTTACAACTTCAAGGCCGGCAAGGAGTTCAGCGCAGCCCACGTCGTCAAAGGCAACGCCGAAGACGCAGGCCGCTTCTGATACTCACACGACACTGCCGGGGATGTATTGCGGTCACTGCCGGTATTGTATTGCTGGCACTGCCTCCGGCGGCCCTTCCGGGGGAGGGGTCACGGACCCCGTTTTGATATTTTTGAGGAACAACTAAAATAAGTACAGCTATTCCATAAATGTGTTTCGACATACGTCTCACACATTTATGGAATAGCTGTTTTTGGCACTTGGGTTGGTGTCTGAAAGATATTAAACAGGGGCATGACTCTCAGCGGAAAGGGTGCGGAAACAGGGCGGCAAGCCATGGCGGGCGGTGCGGCAAGTCATGGCGGGGCAGTGCGTAAAAGTGGGGGCGTGTTTGGCAATGCTGCGGGGGTAATGTGTGTTTTGTTACTTCGGCGTGAACATGCGGCGCGGAGCTATCAGGCAATATCCAAAAAGTCGGATAGCGACAGGGAAAGTGTGGGGGCTGAAAGGTAGTGTAAGACACCGGGCATCCTGTTTGAGAGGATGCAAAAAAGCCCGACCGGAGAAGTCGGGCTTTGGGCGTATGCTGAAGATGGTTATTTTATGCGGAAACGGACGCTTGTTCTCTCGTTGAGTTTGATTTTGCGTATGTTGTCTATGCTGTTGCGCACCTCTTCTATGTCCATTGCGCCGCCTACAGCTGCATCAGATTCAAACGAACGTGATTTTGCCGAGTACACATTCATAAATTCGGGACGTGAGTATCCGAGGCTTCCTTCGTTGCTTGAGTCTATGGTGAGCACTTCGCCAAGCTCTTCGCCGATGGCTTCAACGAGCACTTTGGCCTTATTGTGGGCCGCCTGTAGCGCTTTGACCTTGCAGTCAAGACGATATTCACCTATCTTGTCGTTTTTCAACTCGGTGATATTCATATAGTCGATGCCGCGGGTATCGACGGTTTTGATGATGTTGTCGACCACCTTGAAGTTTTTGAGTTTCAGCTCGTAGCGTTTGCTGTTAAGAAAGTCTTTGCCAATTCGGCGACCATGTCCTCCGACCTCGCGTACAGATATCTCCTCTTTCTTGACGCCTGCTTTGAGAAGGGCTGTCACCAGATCGTTCTCTATCTCGGCGAGGGGCACCTTGGTCTTGAAATTTTCAACCTTGACCTTCTTGTCGAACTCCTCTTTCCAATATTCGGTGATATTTATGACAAATGTTATTTCGTCGGGTTCAATCTCCATCTCGGCCTTACCTGTTACGTCAATGTATTTTATAAGTTCAGGTTGCACGGTTGCATTTTGAGCTCCGGCCGTTATCGCCATAGAGAGGCAAAAAGCTAAAAACAATGCTTTTTTCATAATTAAAGGTGTTAAAGTTTATTTGGGTAAAGGTATGCAATAAATATTGAAAAGCAAAATTATCTCTATGTATTGTCTTGCCGCCCCTCGCTTTTTTTTCGAGAGCCATGCCGGTACGGAGGCCTACGGGAACAAGAAATGGCCGCAACCCCTCTGACGGCACAAAAGCCATGCAGTGCAACCCCTGCCGTGGCAACGCCGTGCGAGCAAATCCATGCAAGGAAAAACGACCTCATCTTTTCGGGCAAAACAGGTGGAGGGTCTGGGATGTGATGGATGCGCTTCATTGTTTTACCTTGTGTTCTCATAAAATGTCCTTTGTGAAACAAAATATGAATTTTTGTCATTGCCATTCGTGTCGTTTTATTATCTTTACACATTATTGTGTCACCCCTCCAAAGAGTGTTGTTATGTTGGTAAAATGTTATAGCAGCGCATTGATAGGCATAGATGCCATAACTATAACCATAGAGGTCAATGTGTCGCCCGGTGTTCAGACCTATATAGTGGGATTGCCCGACAATGCTGTCAAAGAGAGCCAGCAGCGCATATTCTCTGCTTTTGAGAACAACGGATTCAGGGTGCCGGGCCGCAAAATAGTGGTCAATATGGCTCCTGCGGGCATAAAAAAGGAGGGTGCCCTTTACGATCTGCCCATAGCCTTGGGGTTGCTGGCGGCATCCGGGCAGATGAATCCCGATATGCTGGCCTCTTATGTGGTGTTGGGTGAGTTGTCGCTCGACGGTAATCTCAAGCCCATTGCCGGTGCGTTGCCAATGGCGATAAAGGCCCGCGAAGAGCATTTTGCCGCCGTGATAGTGCCGTGTGAAAATGCCCGTGAGGCGGCGGTGATAGACGGGCTGGAGGTGTATGGCGCCCGTAATCTGCAAGAGGTTGTGGCCCACTTCAACGGCACGCTCCCCATGAAGCGGGTGACGGCCGACATGGGGCGGGGAGATGTCACGGGGGCCTCGGCGGGTGATGTCGACTTTGCAGATGTCAAGGGTCAGCAGGTGGTCAAGAGGGCCCTTGAGATTGCGGCGGCCGGGGGACACAATATACTGATGGTTGGACCTCCGGGGGCCGGCAAGACCATGCTGGCGCGACGCATACCCACCATAATGCCTCCCATGACCGCAGACGAGGCCCTTGAAACCACCAAGATACACTCCGTGGCGGGCAAGATGGGTGTTGACAGCGGCCTTATGACCACGCGTCCTTTCAGGTCGCCGCACCATGCCATTTCTAACGTGGCGCTGGTGGGTGGAGGTTCCAATCCGCAGCCCGGCGAGATATCGTTGTCGCACAACGGCGTCTTGTTTCTCGACGAGATGCCCGAATACAGCCGTTCGGTGTTGGAGGTGATGCGTCAGCCTCTTGAAGATGGTGTCATAACAGTTTCGCGGGCGCGTTACAGTGTGGAGTATCCTGCGCGGTTCATGCTTGTGGCCTCCATGAATCCGTGTCCGTGCGGTTATTACACCCATCCCGAAAAGGAGTGCTGCTGCAAGATTGGTGACATCAAGCGTTATCATGCCCGCATATCGGGTCCGTTGCTCGACCGCATAGACATACACATAGAGGTGATGCCGGTGAAGGTGTCGGAGCTGTCGCAATCGCATTCTGAGGAGACGAGCGCGCAGATAAGGGCGCGTGTCGAGAGGGCGCGGCAGGTGCAGACACAGCGTTTTGCCGGCACCGATGTGCATACCAACGCCGGCATGAATTCGCGTATGGTAGAGCGCTATTGCAGGCTGGGCAGAGGCAGCCGTCAGTTGCTCGACAGCGCCATAGAGCAGATGGGGCTGAGTGCGCGCGCCTATCACCGCATATTAAAGGTGGCGCGCACTATCGCCGACCTTGACGGACAAGAGGATGTCGGCTCTGCCCACATTGCCGAGGCGGTGCAGTATAGAAGCTATGACATGATGGCGGGCCGCATAATGTGACTGCGTGCGGGGGCAGGGTGGTGGCGTGCGCCACTGGCAAGGAGTGTGAGGATGGCTTGCATGGCCGGGCCTCTTGCGTGCGGCCGCCGGCGCGTATGTATAAATTCAAATCATAAGTCATTAGATGGTCATGTCGCCTGAGTTTGAGAGCATAAGCCGTAAGGCGAACGCCATGCCTGTGGTGTGGGTGACTGTCTCGTATGTTGTGGGATTAGTGGCGGGGTTGTGGTCTCTGCTGTTGTTGTGTGTGCTGATGTTCAGCAGGTTGCGTGCACTGTGGGTGTATTTGATACCCTGTGTCGGAGGGGTTGCCGTCTCTTTGTTGAACGTTGAGACAGGCCGTCTTCCCGACGAGGGGCTTTCACGCATGGTGGCAGTGGTGCAAAGGCAGATAGGCGAAGGTTGTTATCAGGTGGATGTCCGCGCTGTGTCAGGCAATGCCGATGTGCTTGATATGACCCGCGTGACACAGTGTCATGTCAGGGCCGCCGCACTTTTCGACAGGGGCACGCCGACGTTTTTGGTGGGTGATACGCTTGTCTTCACTGCCGGAGTGATGGAGCTGTCGGCATTGAAGGTGTCGTCGGGCAGTCGCTTGGGAGGGCTTTACAAGAGGGGCATACGTCAGCTGCTGACGGTGTATGATGATTACGCCATATTGCGTGCACCTGCCTGTGGCGGCATCTTGCGGTGGGCATCACGTCTCCGCGGCAGGTTGCTCGGCCATCTCGACAGCTCGTTGCTAAGCAAGCAGGACAAAGCTGTGCTCTCGGCCATGCTTTTAGGAGCCAAAGAGGGGTTGGACGACGTCACCAAGAGGCGTTACAGGTGTGGCGGCATATCTCACGTGATGGCCATATCGGGGTTGCACGTGGGTGTCATATATATGATGGCGGCCTTTGCGCTGGCCTTTCTGAGGCGGTTTCGTTGCGGACGCATTGTGCATTCGGCTTTGGTTGTGCTTCTCTTGTGGTGCTATGCCATTGTGAGCGGACTGTCGCCGTCGGTGCTCAGGGCGGTGGTTATGTTTTCGCTTTTGGCGCTGCGTGGCGGGGCATCGCCGTTTGACACGCAGCGGTATGATGCTCTCTTCGGTTCGGCGTTGTTGTTGCTGGCGGTCAATCCTGCGTTGGTTTATGATGTGGGCTTTCAGCTTAGCTACTTGTCGGTATTGGCCATATTGTTTTTTGTTCCCAAGATAAAGACCCTTATGCCGACGTGGCTTTTTGCCGTACGTCCTGTGAGGGTGTTGTCTTTGGCTGTGGTGGTGACGGTGACGGTGCAGCTTTTCACCTTGCCGCTCACGCTCTATTATTTCGGCACGGTGTCGGTAGTCGCTGTTGTCAACAATGTTGTGGTGGCATTGTTGGCGACCCTGTTGCTTATGGTGGGCGTGACATATCTTTTCACCGGATTTGAGGTGTGCGACACGATAATGGTGCTTATATTCCGTGTCATAAACAAGTTTTTGGATATCACCCTCGGGTTGCCTGTGCCGTGTGTCGGCGGCATAGAGTTCCCTTTGTGGGGGTGTGCTGCCGTGTTTGCTGTCGTGTTGTTTGCGATGTTGCAGGTGGAGGTGGCCTGGCTGCGACGCAGTTACACCGTTGGCAGATAGCTCTGTGCGCGATATATGGCGGCTGATTGCATAATTTATCGAATATATGGGTGCCGCTACATGGTTTTTTCAGTTTATTTGTTTAGATTTGTTGACCGAAAGCCGTAGATGATGATATGGGTGCGCATCTTTAGTGGGCATCGAGGGGTGAGCGAGGGGTGTAGTTTTAAGGGCGAGGAGGCTGCGGCTTTAGGGGTATGTGTGTCCGGCGTGGGCATTGATGGTGGGCGTGGTATGATTTGTCAATTAAAAACGAAACGATATGATTCAGAGAATACAAAGCGGATATTTGTTGTTGGCGGCCCTGTTGCTGCTGCTTCTTTTCTTCGTGCCTACGGCCTCGTTTGTCATGTATGAGGGTGGTGTGGCGCATGAGATAGGCATATTGCCGTTCGGGGTGACCGACGGTAACGGTCTCGAATCTACGCTGATACCCACAATATATTACGGCATTCTCACAGCACTGACCATGCTTCTGCTCTTGGTGGTGATATTCCTTTTCAAGAGAAGGCTGTTGCAGATGCGTCTTGTGATATCGGGCATGGTGCTTCAGCTGGGCATAGCCGGTTATGTGGCCTATTATGTCTATAAGGCCTATTCGGTGGTCGACGCTCTGCGTGCCGCCGCTTCTGATGCGGTGACGCCGGTGAGCATGTCGCCCGTGTGTGTGGTGCCGTTGGTGACATTGATATTGTCGTACTTAGCATTCAGAGGCATTGTGCGTGACGAGATGCTCATACGTTCGCTCGACCGTATAAGATAGCCGTTTGCAGTGTGCGTTACAAAATGTAATACAAGCAAATAACAAAAATAAATTTCACAAAAACAGTTCGACCATGAATCACGACTCAGATTATGCCGCATGGTTTTTAGGTCCCAAGGCAGAGCATTCCGACACTTGGGAGAAGATGTTGGTTGACATCTTCCGCGATTATGTGCACTGGCGCCGCAATTACTATCCGGAAGACAATGTCGTCATCAACTCGCGCATGCGTCGCCGCCACGAGCTTATGTCAGACAGTATGCGCGACGAGCTTACCCGCATACTGGCTCTTTTCAAGTCGCAAAACCCCATATACTCACCGCGTTACATCGCTCACATGGTTTCTGAGCAGACCATGCCGTCAGTGTTGGGTTATTTTGCCGGCATGCTATATAATGCCAACAACATCAGCGGTGAATCGTCGCCTATAGGCTTTCCGCTTGAGATAGAGGTGGGCAAGATTGTGGCCGACATGCTCGGTTTCAATCCCTCCGAGTCGTGGACTCACATATCGTCGGGCGGCACCATAGCCAACATAGAGGCTTTGTGGATTGCCCGAGCGGTTAAGTTCGTGCCTTTCTCGGTGCGCGAATATTGCCAGCAGCAAGACATAGCATATCAGATAGTGCTGCCCAACGGCTCTTTGTGCGACATACGCCATGTCGACAACCGCACTCTTCTGCATCTTGCTCCGTATGAGGCCGTTAGGATGACCCGCAAGCTGTTCTACGAGCAGGTGGCCGCAGGACGCACAGCCGAAGATGTGATGAACGATTACGGCGATTTTGTCAAGAAGAGCGAATATAACATTGCCGAACGCGGTTTGAGTGCCGTTTTGGCGCGTGTGGGGGCGCAACCCAAGCTATATATTTCTCCCTCAGCTCATTATAGCCTCAAAAAGGCAGCCAATGTGCTGGGTTACGGCTCTGACTCGCTCGATATTGTCGATGTGGACGAGAACTTCCGCATCAACACATCCATTTTGCGCGACAAGCTGTTCGGCGCCTCTGAAGATACCTACATAGCTGCCGTTTTGGGCATTGCGGGCACCACCGAAGAGGGCGCCGTAGACCCTATACACAGCATAGTGGCGTTGCGCAATGAGTTGTCGGCGGTGCATAACAGGTCGTTCTGGTTGCATATCGACTCGGCATGGGGCGGTTATGTGCGCTCTATGTTCAAGGGTTACGACCTGTCATCGGCAGGCATGGACGACAAGGTTGAGAGGTGCCGCATAAACATCAATTCGCAGGCCGGCGAGTGTATATGGTGTGGCGATGACAACAATTACCGCGCCTTCCTCAGCTTCCCCGAGGCCGACTCTGTCACCATAGACCCACATAAGTTGGGATACATACCCTATCCTGCCGGCATGGTGTCTATAAGACACGGCCTTGTCACCGAGCTTATACGTCAGGACGCAGCCTACGTCTTTGACAAGCAGAGCGGCCTGATGCCCGACTTCGAGTTCTCGATAGGCGACATAGGCAGTTACATACTCGAGGGTTCTAAGCCCGGAGCGGCGGCGGCATCGTGCTATCTTGCCCATAAGACGATACCCCTGACCATAGAGGGACACGGCGCCATTATCAAATCGACGCTCATGAGCACACAGAGGCTGCAACGCCTCATGCAAGAGCACTTCAGCCGTTTTGCCGAGTATGACCGTTTTGTGACCAAAGGTGGTAAAGGCAACGGCACATTGTTCACTTTCAAGCCTATACATCGCCCCGACACCAATCTGATATGCTACATGATGGTGCCTGTTGTGGCTGAAGACGGCGGTTATGCCATAGACCGCACCTATTCGCTCTCGCAGATAAACGAGCTTAACACCCGTCTGTATGCCGCCATGTCGGTGGGGGTAAGCAATCGAGAGGGCAATAACAACATTGACTTTTTCGTCTCGCGCACACGCCTAACCGAGAGCCTTTACAACTACGACTCCATTGCCGGTGTGCTCAAACCGCTTGGCATATCAAAAGACGATTATATCAAAGAGGGGCTGTTCGTGTTGCGCTCTACAGTGATGAATCCTCTCTATCAGCTTGCCGCCCGTGAGGCCGAGAAAGACTATCTCTATGAGTTTGTCGCCTCTCTGCATCGCAACGCTTCACATATATTGCGGGAGTTTGTGCGCTAAGGCAGAGCTGATGTTTTGGTAAAAGCCGATCTTTGGGGGTCGGCTTTTTTATACTTTTGCGGCGCTGTATCCTGACATCGTATCCGGATTGTCACGTAGTTGTTTGTTGTCGGTTAAGCGGCGGAGACTCAGACAAATAGGCGTCTTTGTCTAACCCTGTCTCTCAGACGCAGGTTGAAGAGTATCGCTGCCGATGTCACGCCTATGAGAAATCCTGTCCAGATGCCCTCTTCGCCCAATTCAAGCACGAATCCCAGCAGGTAACCCACTGGTATGTTGACAAAGAGGTATATAACCACGGCATATATCATGGGACGCAATACGTCGGCAATGCCTCGCAAGGCCCCTAAGGCGGTGACCTGTATGCCGTCGCTTATCTCGAATATTGCCGCAATGAGGAATACGCGTGCCGATATGGCTATGACCTCGGGGTCGCTGTTGAATAACGAGGCTATGGTGTCGCCGGCGAATATGTAGAGCAACGAGGCTGCAAACATGTACAATGCCGACATCTGCATGCCCGCCTTGGCATAGTTGACAATGTCGCGCGCACGTATCGAGTGGCTTACGAGCACCGTGACAGCTCCGGCAATGCCGCTCGACACCATAAACATGAAACTCATGACTGTAAGCACTATCTGGTTGGCAGCGAGTGATTTGGGTCCTATCCAGCCCATCATTATGGCAGTCATGCTGAGGGCGAACATCTCAATTACCATCTGTAACGATATGGGTGTGCCTATGGCCAACAGTTGCCTGTGGCATCGTTTGGTGAGGTTGCGTATGCGGAAAAAACGGAAGTAGCGTCCATATTTATGGTGGGTAAGCAGATAGATCCAAAATATGAGAGGCATCATTATGCGCGATATGAGGGTGGCGAGGGCGGCACCTGTGGCTCCCATAGCGGGTATGCCCATCTTCCCGTATATGAGCACCCAGTTGAGGAAGATATTGAGCAGATTGCAGAATATGGTGATACCCATGGCTACGGTGGTGTTGCCGATACCCTCCATGAACTGCTTGAATGACAGGAAGATCATGTAAGGTAGTATTGACGCGGCGATGAGGATGTAAAACGGACGCGCCATGGCTACAATGTGCGCCTGTTGGCCCATATAGTCGAGCAGAGGGGTGGCGGCAATAAGTCCAAGGCTCAATATGGCTCCTGTTATGGTGTTGAGAGACAGTGAGTTCTGGTAGAAAAAGGCAGCCTGTCGGTCGTTGCCGGCAGAGTATGCCTTGCCTACGAGCGGTGTAAGTCCGTAAGACATGCCCATGCCGAATACCATGGTGTTGAGCACCAGCACACCCGCAAATGCCGCCGCCGCAAGAGGGTCGGCGCCCAGACGGCCTACCATGGCATTGTCTACGACACTCACGAATCCCTGTCCCGCATTGGCAAGTATTATCGGTGTGGCAAGGAGTATGTTAGACTTATAGTATGATTTGTTTACAAAAAAATTTTGTAATCTGGTTGCCATTGTCTGATTATTTTGCAGGTGTTATCTGAACTCTGTTGCGGTTGCTTTGCCATGACTCTGGCTTTCACTAACTTACTGTGTCATAGGGTATGCCGCACAGGGGCTTGATGTTTTAGCCATAGATGGCATACAGCAAAGTGCGGTATCAATAATGCCGCAATCACTACCTTTATGTCTGACGGGTCAGAGGGTCAGAAGATACTCTTTGAGATCTCTTTTTTGGGTGGCGGTCAGCTTGGCATCTTTCATGCCGTGTCTGCTGTTTATGACCTCCTCAAGGGTGGCCATGCGTCCGTCGTGCATGTACGGGGCGCTCTTCCACAGCCCTATGAGGGGTTTTTCGTCGTTGTGGCATGAGGCGCAACCGAGACTTTCATACACCGACAGGCCTGCTTCGGCGCGTGCCGAGAGACGTCCGTTTTTGAGATATGGCGAGCGGGGATGCTCCAGCGACGATATGTATGATGCCAACGCGTGTGCCTCGCCGTCCTGAGGCTCGGTGAAGAGGTGCGAGCGTATCGCCTCAAAGCACATCTCCTCTAAGGTCACCTCTATGGGGAGCACTTCGGGTTCGCCCTTTCGACGCGAGGGTTTGAGTCGGTTTTGCTTCTCTCTCATGGCGCGGTAGGCTAACGTGCCGCTTTTCAGACCCTCTTGACTGCTTCGGTAGGTGACGCCGGCTAATGAGGGGGTGAGGAACCGTCCGAAGATGCTGTCGCCCGGATATATGTGGGTCAGGGCGTCGCTGCGTCCGTCGGCGCCGTGGCATGAGGCGCAGCTGAGCCATCCCTGGTATGAGAGTGTGGCGTCTGAGAAGTAGGCCTCGCCGCGTCCTTGCTCTGTCGATGTTATGGCGCGTCCTACCTGTCGGAAGCGGCGCGGACGGTCGGAGATGACGGTTATGTTGCCGCTGTATAGGTTGCCGGCCAGCAGTGTGTGTTCGTTGAGGTAGAGCAGTGTGCCGGTGCCTCTGCCGCCAGAGGGATAACGCCTGCGCAGCCCGTAAAGGAAGCCGAGGTCTTCGTGTATGGGGCGTCCGTCGGCGGTTTTGTATGATTTCAGCCTGGCATGGAGTCCGTCGAGGTCTATGACCATCACGCTGTTGATGCCCGAGAGGGCTATGGCCAGCTCTTTGCCGTCAGGGCTTACGGCCATGCCGCCGGCGCCGGCCGCTCCCCTGGCGGGTGAGTCTAACAACACGGTGGCTATCAGCTTCATAGAGTCCATGTCTATGACCGAGAGGGCCGAAGAGGCTATCCACCCATGTTCAGGACGTATGGCAGGCACGGTGTAGCGGCTCAACACGTGTGTCAGGTAGGCATAACGGCCGTTTGCTACCATGTCGCCGGTTAAAACGGAGCCTTTGGGTAGATTTATGGTCTTGCGCAAGGCGCTGCGTCGTTTGTCAAACACGCACACCGATGTCGCGGCGCCCTTTTGTCCCGACACCATCTCGGGCAACCTTCCCGCCACATAGAGCAGGCTGTCGCGAATGGCCACAGACGACGCCTCACGCGGCATGTCGAGCTTGCCCACAACGCTCCAGCGCATTATGTCAACCTCCCACAGCCGCTTAAGATCGCGGCATGCGACCCACAGCCGGTCGTCCTCCTTGTCGTAGGTGACAGAGGCGGCACCTCGGCCTACAGCGAGGCTCTGTATGGTTTGCATGCCCGGATATGACAGCTCATAGAGCCGGCACTGGCCGTCGCTCTCGCTGCCGAGCACCCACACGCGGTCTTTGCCGTTGGTGGCTATGTCGATGATGGAGCTGCACAGAAAGGTGCTGCCCGTCTTCCAGCCCTGCTGATTCATCTGCCACACCTTGCCGCTCTGACGGTCGCCCGACAGTATCACCTTGTTGTCGCCGTCGGTGAGCGAGACGATAGAGGAGGGCACGCCGACAGGACGGCATGACAGCAGTGTCAGCGTGCTTATTGCTATTACTATTGTGTGAATATATTTTCCGAGCATCTTTTTAGCTGTTGTTGTGTTTGTCGGTTGTTGTGGTCGCGGGCTTAGTGCGGCCTTCTATCTGAGCGAGTTGATGTATGCCTCGACGTTACGTTTGTCTTCGTCTTCGGCCACATGGCGTTTGTGGCTGTAATAGTCCCACGTGCGTATCTCGTTGGTGTTCCAGTTGTTGGCCTCGGTATAACTGCCGGCAAAGGGTGCACCTAAGTCTATCCAGGCGGCTATTGTCTCAATCTGCCTCTTGTCGAGCTTGCCGTGGCCTTCACGCAGACGCCTTATCAGCTTGCTCGATGCCGAGCCGGCAGCGTATGGCTTGAGCGGCATGGGGTCGGTCATGCTGCCTATCCAGTTGACGTCGGGGTGATATTCGTTGCCTGTGAGCGTCTCTTTGTTTTTATTGCGCATCTGTGCGTGTGTCAGTGTTATATACGACTCGCTGACACGTCGTTTCGACGCCTCGCCCTTGGTGGTGAGTGTGCCTAACAGGTTGGGTGTGTTGCCGGCGCCGTTGTGGCATCGCACGCAGTTGCGGTCGAGTATGGGCTGAATGTTCTCTATGTAACTGAACCCCTTCTCGGGCATGAGGTGAGGCACCGGGGTGATGCTGTCGATGGGGCGATAGGCTATCTGCGGTATTGCCGACGCCGTCAGCGGGGTGGTGTTGTGGCTCTCGTGGCAGCCTACACAACCTCTCGACTCTCCGGGCTGCAAGGTCGACCAGCTACGCATGGTGGCGATGACATGACCCAGGCTGTCGAGCGCCTGAAAGTAGAGCGGTGTGCGTGCCGGAGCCTCGAAGTAGGCCGAGCCGTCTGGCATGACGTCGACATGGCCGAGTATGCGCTTTACATCCCAGCTTGTGCCTGCGACACCCACCGGGGTGGTCACCTGTGAGCTGCCGCCGGGACCGCTCACCGTCTGCTTGCCTATGCCGGCGTTGCGGAACATCAGCTCTACAATGCGTAACTTCTTGACGCTGCCGCGTTTGACTCCTACCATCGAATTGCCGGCATATATGTTTTGTATCATGTATTGGCCGGTCTCCTTGCTATAGTCGATGTGTGAGG
The DNA here is from genome assembly GCA_029068395.1 of Rikenellaceae bacterium. Classification (GTDB taxonomy): domain Bacteria; phylum Bacteroidota; class Bacteroidia; order Bacteroidales; family Rikenellaceae; genus CASDZP01. The sequence goes on along the minus strand of JAIECQ010000015.1, from coordinate 9,104 downwards.
CACGAAGACGCGGTTTTGTGCGCGACCGTATTATAACAGGCTGGTTGCAAGAGTATCTGCGGTCAGAAACCAGCAGCTCGCGCTCACCCTCCATGTTCATCCAGTAGATGGCGAATTTGGGCTCGCCCGTGTTGTAGCCCAGCGGCGAGTATGATATCAAAAAGCTCTCTCTGTCAATGGGGAACGGGTATTGAAACTGTTCGCCATATTGACCGTATATGTCAACCGGCAGTTTTTCGGTGTCGTTGGGCTCCCTCAATGGGGCGACCATCATAAGTCCGTTTTCTCCGCCTCGCCCTCCCTCGGGGTTGATGATGGCAAGCTTGCCGTGTTGTGGCGAGTGGTATCCCGTCAGTATGGTGAGTATGCGGTTGGTTGACGGTATCTGGCGCGCGTGCGTCAGGGTGGTGGGGAAACGGTCTGTCATGCTGAAGAAGGCCTGCTGCGAGGTGCCGTCGCCGTTCATCACGAATAGGGGGCTGGCAAATATGTTGCCTCTGTCGTTATGGTCTGAACGTGTGTACATTACACGTCCGTCCTCTAACACTGACGGCGATATGGTGTGGCCTTGGTCGAAGCCTATGCGGCGCATGTAATTGCCGTTGCGGTCGCACACGAAAAAGTTACTTACCTCTGTGGGTATGTCGCCCAGTGAGGTGGCCGCGCGCGTGGAGGCAAACAGTATGCCACCGTCGGGCAGATAGCGCCCTTCATAGTCGGCATATCCTGCGCCTTTGCTTATCTGCTTGATAGCCTGCGTGTAAAGGTCCATCTCATAGAGGTGGTAATCGTCGCCTGCGCCTTTCTTCCATGCAAACAGCAGCTTGCGTGCGTCAAAGTCTATGTCGGGGTCTCTGACCATGCCGCTGTCTGACTGGAGTAGCAGTTGTTCGTGCCCCCAGATGCCGCGCATTTTGAGTATCGACATTTGTCCGCCTCCCACGAAGTTACGTTCGCCTCTGGAGTCGCTTGCCGATTCGGTGGCAGCGAAGACAGGGGGACGGAACGGCCGGAATTTGGTGAAGACTATGCGGTCAGGCATGTTTTCGAGACGTTTGGCGCGTCGCTTTTCGCACAGCTTGTGATATGTCGAAAACAGCTCTTTGTCGCCTTTGGTCGACAGGTCGGGCATGGGAACGCCAAGCTGTTCTGACACCTTTTTTATGCGGGAAGCCAGTGACTTGCGCAACGGCAGGGTGAAGAGGTCTTGCGCGCCGCCGTCTTGAAGCCACCAGTCGTAATATACGGGGAAGTTGTTAAGAAGCGAGTCTTGCGCTCGTGTGCGGAACATGGAGCTGTCACCCGACCGCAACGATACCGACATGACCGCATCGACATATTTTTTTTCGTCGAGTCTGACACTGCCGCATCCCGACACCAATATTAAAGCGAATATAATTAAGCCGTATCTCATCAAGGTATATTTTTGCCTTGCAAATATATGAATTTTCGGGCGGTTTTTAAAATTTACTCGGCTGAAAAAGAGATTTCGGCATTGTATAGTGTTGCTTATCAGTTTGTTGTGTATGCCGGTTTTTGAAATTTAGTCGGCATAAAAAGGTATTGCGGTTGTAATGAGCTGTTTGTCAGTCGGTTATATATGCAGACAATGCCGGAACAACTGTCCCGGCATTGTCTGCATATATAAATAGGTATAGTCTATCTAAAGAAGTCGCGCGTGCGTTGGAATATGTTCGGCTCTTTGTTGTTTTTCTTAGGTTTGAAGTTTTCCGATTCCGACAGTTTGCCGAGCATCGCCTGCTCCTCTTTAGAGAGGTTTTTGGGGATGAATATGTCGACGCACACGAGCATGTCGCCCTTACCATATCCGTTGATGTCGGGCAATCCCTTGCCTTTGAGCCTCAGGACGCGTCCCGGTTGAGTGCCCGGCTCTATCTTTATCTTGACCTTGCCGTCGACGGTAGGTATCTCGACAGAGGCGCCTAATATGGCCTCTGTGACGCCTAATTTGAGGTTGTATATAAGGTCAGAGCCGTCGCGCACCAGCTCGGGATGCGGCTCTTCTTCAATCACTATCAGCAGGTCGCCGGCAATGCCGCCATGACGGGCCGCGTTACCCTTGCCGGCAACAGAGAGCTGCATGCCCTCGCCAACACCGGCGGGTATGTTGACCTCAATTATCTCTTCGGCCTTGGTGACGCCTTCGCCGCCGCAGCTTTTGCATTTGTCGGTGATTATCTTGCCGTCGCCACCGCATGTGGGGCACGTCTGCGTGGTCTGTGCGCGCCCGAAAAAGGTGTTGACCTCGTGCGTTACCACGCCGCTGCCGTGACATGTAGAGCATGTTGAGTAGCTGTGACTGTCTTTGGCTCCGCTGCCGCCGCATGTCGAGCAGGCGACCATCTTGTTTATTTTGAGCTTCTTGTGCACGCCAGAGGCTATGTCGGCAAGAGTAACCTTAACCTTGACGCGCAGGTCTGAGCCTTTGTTGACGCGGCGACCGCCGTCAAATCCGCCGAAACCGCCTGAGAAGCCTCCGCCGAAATGGCCTCCGAATATGTCGCCGAAGCGGTCGAATATGTCGTTCATGCTGAAGCCGCCACCAAAACCGCCGGCATCGGCACTGCTGAACCCTCCCGACATGCCTGCGTGGCCGAAACGGTCGTAACGCGCCTTTTTGTCGGGGTTGCTCAACACGTCGTAAGCCTCGGCAGCCTCTTTGAATTTATCTTCGGCCTCTTTGTCGCCCGGATTCTTGTCGGGGTGGTATTTGATGGCCGCTTTGCGATAGGCTTTTTTGATTTGGTCTGCGGTGGCATCTTTGCCTACCCCCAAAACCTCGTAATAATCTCTCTTTTCCGCCATTTTACTCTCCTACAACCACTTTGGAATATCTTATAACTTTGTCTTTAAGCATGTAACCCTTCTCGACGGTGTCGACCACCTTACCCTTCAGCTCGTCGCTCGGGGCGGGTATCTTGGTGATGGCCTCGTGATAGTCGGTGTTGAAATCTTGGCCGGTAGACTCTATGGGCGACAGACCCTTGTCGGTCAACACCTTGCACATCTTGGTGTGTATCAGCTCCACACCCTCGCGCAGTGCCTCTATGTTGTCTGATGAGGCCAGAGCCTCTTGAGCGCGGTCGAAGTCGTCGAGCACAACGAGCAACGATTTCATCAGGTCTTTGCCGCCCGACTCTATCAGCTCCATCTTCTCTTTGAGGGTGCGCTTGCGATAGTTGTCAAACTCGGCCTGTAGGCGTATGAATTTGTCTTTCCACTGGGCAACCTCAACTGCCAGTTCTGACGCTTTGTCTGTCGCATCGTCACATTCGTCTGCCATATTGTCAGTCTCCGGGCACTCCTCATGAGTGTCGGGGGTGTCGCAAACTTCCTCGTTGCAGCTTGTATCTATTTGGTTTTCCGCCTCTTGTGTCTCTTTTTTCTCTTTTGTCATGGTGATGAATGTTTTACAGACCACTATTTAATCAAATAGCATACCACAACCATGATGTCACTCTGCTGCGGTGTCGGCAGGGGGCGGGAACATGTCGGCGAGGAGCCGGCGTTTTATGCGCAAGAGCTGACCCGAGGGACTGAAACGACGGTCTATCATCTCGAAGCAGTTTTGGCGCACCTGCATACGTCTGTCGGGGTCTGACATTATGGCTATCCACTTTTCTATCTTCTCGCTCAGAGCCAGCGAGTCGCCATGACGGAAAAAGTCGCCTGTGCGGTCGGGACGTACAGCCTCGTGCTCGGGCATCTGCATGCACAGGTTGTCGTGCGTTATCACGGGAACGCCGTATGCGAGGCTCTGAACGGCTGTAAGACCTACATTGCCCGGGCTTACCGTCATGACGGCGTTTTGCAGTATGGCGGCAATCATCTCTTCGTCATAGCATTCGCCGTAGAAAAAGACCCTCTCTTCAATGTCGGCCTTTTGGGCGAGGGCGGCAAGATCGCTCTCTGAGGGGCCGTCGCCAACGAATATTATGTTGACGTCGGTGCCAGATAGTTTGAGTATGCCCACTGCCTCTATGAGCAGATGAAGCTGTTTTTGCGGTGTCAGCCTTCCGATGAAGGCGATGGTGGGGTTGTCGTTGCCGAAGATGTTGCGCATGAAGCCGGCGCCGGCAAACCTGTCGCGCAACATGCGCTGGCGTTCTAAGTCTAATGAGTTGTATATGAGTGTTATGCACTCGCTTTTGAAGCCTTCGCGCAAGAGCATGCGGCGGCCGTGGTTGCCATATAGCATAAGTCCGTCTGCTATGCGCATGTATAGCATGTTGCGGCGCAGTTGTCTGCGGCTCTCGTTGCCGTAGAGTCCGTGGCTCCACAGGTAGACCCTGCGGCCGAGCATACGGGCCATTATCATCAGAAGCCAGTTGGACCTTATGCCGGGGTTGCCCGTGAGTATGTAGGCGTCGTAGCGGTGCAGCAGGGCGCGCCACCATCCGTGCTGCCATACCAGCTTGCCTTTCTTGAATCGGTTGTGCAGATAGCCCTTGAATCCGAGAAAGGTGCGCATGTCGAGCAGCGAGCTGACGTCAGACGACTCCTCGCCGGCATAAAACGAGAAGTCTATGTCGGTGTCGTGGTCGAGAAGCGTGAAGAGCGCGCCGCGATAGTGCGGTGCTATGTTGAGCACAAAGGCCACTCTGCGTTTGCGCGAGTGGGCGAAACGTGCGGTGTCGAAAGGGGAACGTCGGCGGTTCATGTGCGGCTATTTGCTGTAATACCACTGTCCTATCTTTACCTCTTTTTGTGTCTCCAGCATCCCCAGCGGGCATGTGAAGGTGGTGTAGACATAGTCGAGCCCTTTGCTTATACTCTGTTGACAATAGCCGTACACTTTGTTTTCAGTGTCGCACATGACAATGAAGACCACCGGGTTGGATATTCTGCGTATGGTCATCTGTCCGCTCTCGGCAGAATAGTCGCCCTGTAGGTCAAAGGGGCGTGTCTGTCCATCTTTAGAGGTGGTAACATGGCCGCTGACCGCCTGCTGATAACTCTCTACCTTATAGTCGAGCGTGTCGCCGTAATAGGCGAAGGCAACGGTGTTGTCGAGGCGCTCGATGGTGCCTGAAGAGGTCTCTATACGCGAGTTTATGACCATCTGACAGTCATAGGTGACCTTCTGGCACGAGACAGTGACAAGAAAAAGGGTTATTATGGCAATGTGTCTCATAGTATGTTATATTCGTTTTTTCTGCCATTGGGCTATTCTGAGGTATGCCACCGAGACCAGTCCTACCATTGAGCCGTAGACTATCTCGCTGACCCACACCAACGACACCGGTCCGCCCATTATGTGCGACGAGAAGAATATGAACGCCACATAGCAGACCAGCGCGCCGAACTCAAGCACCAGTGCATGAGCGGTGTTGCCGGTGCCCGATACGGTGTCGAAGCATATCTGTCCGAAGCCCATGGCAAAGGCGCACAGGGCCACCACGTGCAGCGTGTCTACAGCCTCTGATATAAGCTCGGCATTGTCAGTATATATGCCCAGCAGGTGTTGCGGTATTATGTAGCAGAGCACCGAAAGCGGTATCACCACCATGAAGCACAGCTTTATGGTGCGTGCTACCATGCGTCCGACCTCTTGCTGGTGTCCCTCGCCTATGAGTCTGCTCGTGAGGCTGTTGCATGCCGCTCCGAAGGCAAACACCGGTATGGTGATGAACATATATACGCTGCGCACCGTCATGGTTATGGCCAAGGCTCTCTCGCCAAGACGCTCTACCATGGCGAAGAAGACCAGCCACGAGCCGAACGACAGCAATTTCTGTACCATCGTGGGGAAGGCGACCTTAAGTATGTCACCCAGCAGCGACAGCCTGATGCGGGCGAACTTGAAGATGCGGTACTTGTCAAGCGGCAGACGGCACAGGGTGAACACCGTAAAGAACACCGTTGCCGACACCTCGGCAGCCACCGACGCTATGGCGGCACCGGCGATGCCCATCTGAGGCATGCCAAGGTGTCCGAATATCAGTCCGTAATCGCCCACTATGTTGACAACGGCCATAAGGGCGGTGGTGTAGCTGATGACTCGTGTGTTTGACAGTCCTATATATAAAGAGCGGTACAGGAAGTTGACGCACACGAATATTATGCCCCAGGGTCTGTATGTCATATAGGTGCAGGCCGCTCCATATACGTTGGGCGAGTCGATCAGAAAATCGAGTATTGCCGGCGAGAGGAACATAAGCACCGAGAATAGCGCCACCCCGAGCACGCCTACGAAGAGCAGACCGTGTTCGAACAGCGGTCCTATTTTGTGATACTGACCCTGGCCGAAACGGCGCGCCACTATCACCTGCATGCCTATGGCAAAGCCCCAGGCCAGCGTGGAGAAGACATAATAGTAGATGCCTGCCATGGCCGACGCCCCCAGCGCCACCTCGCTCAAACGCCCCAGAAAGGCGGTATCGGTGAGGGTGATGATGGTCTGGGCCAGGTTGCCGAACATGATGGGATAGGCAACCTTCCAGATGGTGCCGTATGTGAAACCTCCGCTTATGTGTGTGCTCTTATCGCTCATTGTCTGTGATGGTTCTTACCACTGAGGCCAGAAGGTCGCAGGTCTTGTCTATGCCTGTAAACGACGAGTCTATGCACAGGTCGTATGTGGTGGCGTCGCCCCATTTGCCGTCGCTGTAGAAGTTGTAGAACGAAGCCCGCTGTTTGTCGGTCTTCTTTATCTTGTCGAGCGCCTCTTTGGCAGACAGTCCCTCGTGCTGGCAGGTGCGCCTTACCCTGTCATCCAAGGGGGCGTGCACAAATACAGAGAAAAGGTCGTCGCGACCACGCAGTATGTAATCGGCGCAACGGCCCACTATCACGGCCCCTCTGTCACCGTCGGCTATCTTGCATATGGTGTCTGAGAGAAACTTGAATATCTTGTCTTCAAACAGCTGGCCCGAGGCAGCGAAAGGAGTACCGTAAATGGCGTTGAAACCCATCTCGATACCCATGGTGGGTATGGGGTTTTTCTCGTCGCTGCGCTCGAAACATTCGCGTTTTATGCCGCTTGTGCGTGAAGCCTCGTCGAAGAGTGATTTGTCGTAATAGTCAAACGACAGCATCTGCGCAAGGTTTTGACCTATGCGTCTGCCGCCGCTGCCATACTGTCGGCCTATGGTTATGATAACTTTCTTTGACATCTCTATCGTAGTTTTTTTAGCTCGCGCCACAGCATCACGCTTGTGAGTATGATGGCAATGCAGTCGGCCATGGGTATGGAGAGCCACACACCGTCAATGCCAATAATGCGCGGCATGATGATAAGAAACGGTATTAGAAACAGCAGCTGTCGGCTCAGTGCCAGCAGTATGGCTTTCTTGGCCATGCCTATGGACTGGAAAAAGTTTGCCGACACCATCTGATAGCCCACAAAGGGGAAGAGTATCAACACCAGGCGCAGACCTCGCTCGGCAATGTCGGTAAGCTCGGTGTTGGTGGTGAACATGCTGGTGATGGCTCCGGGGCATAGCTCACCAAGCAGGAACCCTATGGTAGAGGTGCTCATGGCGCATATTATGGTGTATTTGAGCACCTTTTTGAGCCTATCATACTTGCCCGCACCGAAGTTATAGCCCGCTATGGGCTGCATGCCTTGGTTGAAGCCTATGTTTATCATCACAAACAGCAGCACATATCTGTTGACAATGCCGTAAGCGCCTATGGCAGCGTCGCCGCCATGCTCTTTGAGCGATAGGTTGATAAGGGCCACAACGCCGCTGGAGCACAGGTTCATGAGGAAGGGCGACAGTCCTATGGCCAGCATGCCGCCGACAATGCTTCTGTTGAGGCGGAAGATGCTACGCTCAAAGCGTATGAAGTTCTTATTGCTGAAAAAATAGGAGCCGACAAAGCACAGCGATGCCAGCTGGGCTGCAACAGTGGCCATTGCCGCACCCTTGATGCCCATGTCTAAAAGGAATATGAAGATGTAGTCGAGCAGTGAGTTGAGCGCAACGGCTATCAATATGGCTATCATGGCGCGGGTGGGGTGTCCTGTCGACCGTGACATCTCTATGAGTCCCAAAAACGACGCCGTTATGACGTTGCCCCCAAGTATGATGCGCATGTAGTCACGGGCGTAGCCTATGGTGTCGGCGCTGGCTCCGAACAGATAGAGTATGGGGTCGAGGAACAGAAGCGACACCACAGAGAGCAGCAGACCCGTTATGATGTTCATCAAAACAACGTTGCCCAATATTATGCGCGCCTTGTCAATGTCGTTTTGCCCCAACTTGACCGACATGAGGGTGGCTCCTCCAATGCCTACAAGAGAGCCGAACGCCGACGATATGTTCATCAAAGGCAGCGTGAGCGACAGTCCCGTGAGTCCCTCGGCTCCTATGCCGTGACCTATGAACATGCTGTCCACCATGTTGTAGAGCGATGCCGCCGTCATCGCTATGATGGAGGGTACTGCATATTGTATCAGCAACTTCTTTATGTCGAGCATCCCCAGCTTTGAGGGGCTATCGGTAACGTCCATTTGAATACATTTAGTGCGCAAATATACGAAGTTTTCGCCATATACAATAGCGTCCGTTTGCGGATAGTGCCGTTTATTTGCCGGCACTGCGGATGATGGTGTGCCGGCACTGCCGGTGATGGTTTGCTGGACTTGCCGTTTTGGTTTGCTGGCACTGCCTCCGGCGGCCCTTCCGGGGGAGGGGTCACGGACCCCGTTTTGATATTTTTGAGGAACAACTAAGCGGATAAGTACAGCTATCCCATAAATGTGTTTCGACATACGTCTCACACATTTATGGGATAGCTGTTTTTGGCCCTTAAAGTGAGTGCCTGAAGGATATTCAACAGGGGCAGGACTCTCGACGGAAAAACGCGGAAGCAAAGCAGAAACAATAACAGCAGCACGGCAAAGCATAAGGTCAGCACAGCCGTAACCCCCGGCACAGCGGAGAGCGACCCGGGGCCTGCGGAGGGCACAGCATGAAAGTCATGTGCATCATCACTGTTCATACTTCACTGTCATATATATTACTGTGCGGGGCTGCGGCCCTCCGTGGGCGGAGGCTCCGGGCCGCTCGGGCTTCGTTCCTCAGCCCGGACACAAGGAATTTTGGCTTACGGCATACTTCGTAATGCCGGGCATG
>JAIECQ010000149.1 GCA_029068395.1 Rikenellaceae bacterium | reverse complement strand
GAAGTACGAAAGATATGGATAAAGGCGTTCGACTATCGTCTCACACCTTTATCCATATCTTTCGTTTTTGGCCCTGGGAGGTTGTGCCTGAATGATATTCAACATGGGGCATGACTCTCGCGGAAAGGGTGCGGAAACAAAGCAGAAACATAACGGCAGAGAGGCAAAGCACACACAAATGAACCACCCGCCAGTAACCTGTCCACAACCCCTTACGCAATCCCTCGGGGAAGAATCAAAGAAATCAAAGAACCAAAGTATTAATATTTAGCGGACACAACGCACGCTAAGTCCGTACCGCTTATTCCAGTAATCCTGCGGAGTCACACCACTGCTAAGGAAGTACAGACCGTACGCGTAGTTACTATTAGACGAGTACGTAACTGACGACCAATAGTAGCAGTTCTGACCCGCGTACTGCAACGAACCGTCCGAGTCGTTGTCGCGGCGACCGACAGCGGGAAACTCCACGGAATTAGAGGAGTTGTTATTGGTTGGGCGGCAGGGTTTGGGGGTTAGGTAGTTTTTGTTTCGGAAAGCTTTTGCCCCGGCAGGCTTTCCGCACCGGCAGGGCGGCGAGGTACGAGCCGCAACGGGCCGACCCTCCCCCCGCGGAGGGCCGCAGCCCCGCTAAGTAATTACAGACAGTGACTAAGTCACGGCGGTTATGCGCGTCACTTTCACGTTTGCCTCCGCAGGCTCGGCCCGTGGCTCCTTCATGCTAAAGGGGTGTTAGGTGCGCGCCCGAGCAGCCGCCTCGCCAGCACAGCCGCCTCGCCAGCACAGCCGCCTCGCCAGCACAGCCGCCTCGCCAGCACAGCCACAAAGCCAAACCACAAGCTACAAAACCTTGACAAAAGCTACAGCCAAAGCGCCCGCAACCACAAGCTTTGCACCGGCAGACTTTTGCCCCGCATGGCTTTTGCCCCGCATGGCTTTCGCACCGCATGGCTTGTACCCGGCAGGGCGGCGAGGCACGAGCCGCAACGGGCCTCGCCTCCCCCCGCGGAGGCCCGTAACCCCGCCAAGTAATTATAGTGCAGTGACTAAGCCACGGCGGTTATGCACGTCACTTTCACGTTTGCCTCCGCAGGCTCGGCCCGTGGCTCCTCCACGCCAAAGGTACGTTAGGTGCGCGCCCAAGCAGCCGCCCCGCCAGCACAGACATCAAGCCAAACCGCAAGCCCCAAAGTCTTACCGCCAGCCAACACAAAGCCCCCGCCCAGCAGCCCTGCCTGTTTCACGCTTCACAGCCCAATTTCATCACGCCCCCTACACTAACCCGTGAGGCCGGCGCTGGCGCCGGCCCCCCCCGCACCGGCAGGAAATCCGGCAGGGCAGCGAGGCAGGTGCGGTCTGAGTGAAACGAAACCGCATACTTTCATTTAACCGAGATGCTTTTGCGGGCGTTTTTTTGCATCGCAGCGGTTTGTTTCAGCAGGTTCTGCTGCGGGCATACTTTGCGCAACCGGCAGGCTTTTGTTCCGGCAGGGCGGCGAGGTACGAGCCGCAACGGGCCTCGCCTCCCCCCGCGGAGGCCCGTAACCCCGCCATGCAATTGTAGGCGGTGACTGAGTCACGGCGGTTATGTGCGTCACTTCCCCGCTTTGCCCCCGCAGGCTCGGCCCGTGGCTCCTTCACGCCAAAGGCACGTACCGGCCAACCCAAGGTGCTGTACGTCTTTGTCTCTCACCACGCCAGAGCATCAGCACGCCCTCGACATCCACGCCGATGAGGCCGGCGCCAGCGCCGGCCCACAACCACCAAGGGAGGGAATAAAAGCAAAAGAAATGAGAGCACAAGGAATGAAAACAGCAGTAAATAACTATAGCAATTAAAGCACCCCCCGCGGTCTGAGTGTAACGAAACCGCACACTATTCCTTATAACCGGCATTACGAAGTATGCCGTAAGCAAAATTCCTTATGCCCGGGCTGAGGAACGAAGCCCGAGCGGCCCGCACCTCGCGGTGGGCAGGAAATCCGCCCACGGAGGGCCGCAACCCCGCACAGCAATATATATGGCGGTGAATTAGGAACGGTGATTATGCACATGACTTTCACGCTATGCCCTCCGCAGGCTCCGTTCCGCTCTCCGTTGTGCCGGTGGTTGCGGATGTGCTGCTATTATTGTTTCTGCTTTGTTTCCGCACCCTTTCCGCCGAGAGTCATGGCCCCTGTTGAATATCTTCCAGGCACTCAACCCAAGGGCCAAAAACGAAAAAGAGGGGTAAAGGTGTGAGCCCCAAGTCGAAACACCTTTACCCCTCTTTTTCGTACTTATCCCCTTAGTTTGCCCTCAAACATATCAAAACGGGGTCCGAGACCCCTCCCCCGGAAGGGCCGCCGGAGGCAGTTTCAGTAAACCATTATCCGCAGTACCAGCAAACCATCATCCGCAGTGACGGCAAGTTTGTTAAAAAATCATTATATTTGCGATATGGCATTAAGTGAGATGATAATAGGTGCCATCGACAGGTTTTACCCATCTTTCATGGAGCGTTTCATGTCGAGGCAGATGTTTCGTTACGGAGTGTGTGGCGGGAGTAACATGCTGCTTGACATGGTGTTGTATTTTCTGTTTTATCAGCTTCTATACCGCAAGGAGTGTTTGCATATAGGTGCTGTCACCATTTCGGCCGAGATAGCGGCCTTTCTTACAGTCTTTCCGATCACTTTTTTCACGGGGTTATGGCTGGCCAAGAATGTGTCGTTCAGGAACTCGACGTTGAAGAACGTCACGCAGGGGGGGCGCTATTTCATGGTAGTGCTGCTCAATATAGGTGTCAAGTATTTCGGACTCAAGCTGTTGGTGGAGGTGCTGGGGTGGTTCCCGTCGGTCTCTAATGCTGTGTTGACCATACTCACCGTGCTTATAAGCTACCTGCTGCAAAAGAATTTCTCGTTCAGGGGTCATAGCGAGTAATAAGGCGCGGCAAAAAAACGTTGGATAGATGAATGCCGACATTGTGCGGCCGATTGCAAGACGCGCTTCTGATGCGCATTACGACATTATTGCGAAGACAGCGGGGTGCATGACGGCAAGCGTAATAAAAACGTCCTTACTATGAAGGGTATAAGAAAAAACATCAGTTACCACAACAATAAAGACCTTGTCACCATAAAGAGCCGATGGAGCGGCAACCGGGCCTTTCGCGGCAAGTTCCTGAATAATGAGCGCAACTTCGCTCACGGAGTGGCCAGTGTGCTGAAATGGCGTTTCTCGCCCAATCCGCAACGTGACGAGAAACGCAAGGAGAGGTGGAATCCGCCGGTGCATTACCTTGCCGACCTGTCAGATGCCGACAATGGGGCATTTGTGTGGTTAGGACACAGCTCTTTTTACATGTGCATGGACGGCAAGCGTTTTTTGTTCGACCCTGTGTTCTGGAGCATCCCTTTCGTCAAGAGGGAGAGCAAGCTGCCTGTCGACCCTAATATTTTCAAGCACATAGATTATTTGCTTATAAGCCACGACCATTACGACCACCTCGATAAGAAGTCGGTCAAGATGTTGCTCGACAACAACCCCGACATCACGGTGGTGTGCGGCATAGGTGTCGGTTCGCTGATAGCCCAGTGGAGCGACAATCAGGTAAAGATTGTCGAGGCGGGATGGTACCAGCGTTATGACGACGGCCCTGTATCTATCACCTTCCTGCCGGCCAAACACTGGAGCAAGCGTAGCGCTAACGACGGAGGGTCGCGTCTCTGGGGTTCGTTTTGGATAGACGGCAGCAGGAGTGTCTATTACAGTGGCGACACCGGCTATGGACGTCACTTCAGCGAGGTGCGTACGCTTTGCGGAGAACCCGACATAGCCATAATAGCGATAGGTGCCTACAAGCCCCGCTGGTTTATGCAACGCAACCACATATCGCCGCATGAGGCCCTCGATGCCGCTGCCGATGTGGGGGCGCGACTCACCGTGCCGATGCATTACGGCACCTTCGATTTGTCGGACGAGCCTTTTTACGACCCTCCCCATGTATTTGAACAAGAGGCGCACAATCGGGACATACCGGTGGCCATACCGCGACTGGGCGAGATATTCAAAATATAATAGAGGCTTGGTGCCGGCAGAAAGCGCTTTTGCAAAAACGCCCACGCAGACATACATCTGTTCACGCCGAACATTTCCTAATGTCCGTCAGGGCAAACAATATGCCAAAAACATCAGCGGATATGAATAAGGTGCCGATATATATCGGCACCTTATTCATTTGACCCTGTCGGGGTTGCGTGCTATGAAATCGTCCCAGCCGCCCGAACGTGACGACGACGGTATTGGCGATATCTCTTGCAGATGGTGACAGAGGGCCACGGCCAGTCCGTCGGTTGAGTCGAGGTTGGCGGGCAGCTCCTTTAGCGACAATATGTGTTTGAGCATATCGGCCACCTGCTCTTTGGTGGCGCCTCCGCTGCCCGTCACGGCTATCTTGACCTTGCGGGGGGCATACTCGAATATCTCTGAGCAGTGAACCGATGCGGCAGCTATGGCCACCCCTTGGGCGCGTCCCAGCTTAAGCATGCTTTGAACGTTGTCGCCGAAGAATGGGGCTTCGAGGGCAACGGCATCGGGTTTGTATTGTGCGACAAGCGACGAGACACGCTCATAGATGTGTCCTAATTTGAGGTATGGCGTCTTGAACTTGGACAGGTCTATATAGCCCATCGTCACGAATGCGACCCTGCGCCCGCATATGCGTATCACCCCATAGCCCATTTTGTTGGTGCCGGGGTCTATGCCCATTATTATACGGTCTGCCATGAGTGTTTCCGTTTGGCCCGTCGGATGCCTTTATTTACGCAGCTGCTCTATCTCTTTGCGCAGGGCGGCAATCTCACGCCTCATCTGCGGCAGCTCTTTGAACACCATTGCCGAGCGCTGATAATCACGAGCGGCGAATGCCGGCGAACCCATGATGACCTCGCCCTCGTTTTTGACCGCAGAGCCAATGCCCGACTGCGATGCCACCTGTGTTCTGTCGGCAACGGTTATGTGGCCTGCTATGCCCACCTGTCCTCCGAACATGCACCCGGAGCCTATCTTGGTCGACCCTGCGATGCCCACCTGAGCGGCAGCCACCGTGTCTGACCCTATCACCACGTTGTGGCCTATCTGTATGAGGTTATCGAGCTTGACACCGCGCTTTATCACCGTCGAACCCATGGTGGCGCGGTCTATGCAGGTGTTGGCGCCTATCTCCACATCGCTCTCTATCACCACGTTACCTATCTGAGGGATTTTCTTGTATACGCCGTCGACGGGGGCGAAGCCGAAGCCGTCGGCACCTATCACCGCTCCGCTGTGTATGATGGAGTTGTCGCCCACGACGCAACCCTCATATATCTTGACTCCGCTGTTTATGATGACATTATCGCCCAGTTTGACGCCCACGCCCACATAGGCCTGCGGATATATCTTGCAGCCCTTGCCGACTACGGCACCCTGGTCTATCACTGCAAACTCACCCACGTAAACATCGTCGGCCACGGTAGCCTTGTCAGATATGGCGGCCAGTGGCGACACCCCGCTCTTCTGCGGCTTGGATGCCACGTAAAGGTCGAGCAGACGGGCAAACGAGCCGTAAGGGTCGGCCACCTTTATCATAGTGGCGGCCACCTCAGAGGCGGGGCTGAAATCTTTTGAAACAATCACAATGGTGGCGCCGGTACCATATATGTAATGCTCATATTTGGGGTTGGCCAGAAACGCCAGATCGCCCTCTTTGGCCTCTTCTATCTTGGCAACGGAGCGCACGGCGGCATTTTTGTCGCCCACTATCTCGCCCTCGAGAAACGAGGCTATCATCTCAGCAGAAAATTCCATAATGCAGGTTTTATATTTCTGCAAAGATAAACCAATTAATCATAAAGCGTCTTATTTTGGGCGTAAAATTTCTTTGTCGTCAGTTCTCATCCGCTATTGTGCCGACAAAAAAACGACAACATGCCCCAAACGGTAACAGAGCTTAAAAAAAATACATATATTTGCAGACAAAACACAATCGAATCGCATGATTTTTAAAATATTCAACACCTTGAGCCGCACCAAAGAGGATTTCACCCCTCTGGCCCCTCCTCATGTGGGTCTTTATGTGTGCGGTCCCACGGTCTATGGCGACCCGCACCTGGGTCATGCCCGTCCGGCCGTCACTTACGATTTGCTGTTCCGTCTTCTTATGGCGTTGGGATATAAGGTGCGTTATGTGCGTAACATCACCGACGTGGGCCACCTGGAGCACGACTCTGACGACGGCGAAGACAAGTTGCAGAAAAAGGCGCGATTAGAGAAGCTTGAGCCTATGGAGGTGGCGCAATATTACACCAACCGTTACCGCGAGGCCATGAACATGCTGGGCGTGCTTCCCCCCTCTATAGAGCCGCAGGCTTCGGGCCACATAATAGAGCAGATAGAGCTTATAAAAGAGATTCTCGAGGCCGGATATGCCTATCAGAGCAACGGCTCGGTCTATTTCGACGTCGACAGATACAACGCCGACCATTGTTACGGCAAGCTCTCGGGCCGCTCTGTCGAAGAGATGCTCTCGGTGACCCGTCAGTTAGACGGCAGCGGCGACAAGCGCAAGAGTTACGACTTCGCCCTGTGGAAGAAGGCCTCGCCGGAGCACATCATGCGCTGGCCCTCGCCCTGGAGCGACGGTTTCCCCGGCTGGCACCTCGAGTGTTCGGCCATGAGCCGCAAATATTTAGGCGACAGGTTTGACATACACGGCGGCGGCATGGACCTGATGTTTCCCCACCACGAGTGCGAGATAGCCCAAAGCACGGCGTCGATGGGCCATGAGGCCGTCCGTTACTGGATGCACAACAACATGATAACCATAGACGGGCGCAAGATGGGCAAGTCGTTGGGTAACTTCATAACGTTAGAGGAGCTTTTCACCGGGCGAAACACCCTGCTGGAAAAAGCATACAGCCCCATGACGATACGCTTTTTCATACTACAGGCCCACTATCGCAGCACTCTCGACTTCTCTAACGAGGCCCTGTCGGCTGCCGAAAAGGGTTTCGAGCGCCTGATGGCGGCCTTTGACATGATAGACAAGATAAAGCCGGCCGAAAAATCGACCGTCGATGTGTCGGCGATAAAAAGCCAGTGCATGGAGGCCTTGTGCGACGACCTCAACAGTCCCGTGGCCATAGCCGTACTGTTTGAGTGGGTCAAGGTCATCAACCGGCTGAATGACGGTGCCGACACCGTGACGGACGGCGATCTGCGGTCACTGTCAGAGCAGTTCCGCTTTGTGGTGTGCGACCTTTTGGGCCTCAGCGCAGAGAAGAGGGGCGACGGCGAGCTCACCTCGGGCCTTATAGAGATGATATTGCAGGTGCGTCAGCAGGCCAAGGAGCAGAAAAACTGGGCCGTCTCAGACAAGATACGCGACGAGCTGTCACGTTTGGGTGTCGTGGTCAAAGACCGTAAGGACGGTGCCGACTGGGAGCTGAAATAGATATACGGCAGCGATACTGACCGTTGCCGTCATATAGTGTGACGAATCAAAACAAGCAAATAACAAGATTATGAGATTGAAAACGTTGTTGCTGACCGTTTGTGCCGCCATGGTTGCGGTTGCGGTAAACGGTCAGATAATGGAGCCGGTTGTCTGGAAGCAGTCGACCGTCAGTCAGGGTGACGGTGTCTACGACCTTAATATGACCGCCACCATAGAGAATCATTTCCACATGTATGACATGGGTCCCTATGTCGACGGGCCCAACGCCACCGCCGTGACCGTAGCGCCCACGCCCGGTGTGTCCCTTGTGGGAGAGGTTACCACCTCGATAAAACCCACGCGCGGCTTCGACAGCGGCTTCGGCATGGAGGTGGGCTATTTTGAAAATAGCGTCACCTTCACCCAGCGTGTCAAGGTCACCTCGGCCGACGATGTGCGCGTGAGGGTCAACATAGAGTGGCAGACGTGCAATGACGACACCTGCCTGCCCCCCACCGACGAGGATTTCTTCTTCAAGCTGGCGGGCGTAGAGGGCGGCCAGGCAGCCGTCACCGCCGCAGCCGCCAAAGAGCAGGTCAAACGCCTTGAGAACGAAAGCTCTATCCTGAGCACCGTAATAGCGGCCATACTGTGGGGCTTTGCGGCTCTTCTCACCCCGTGTGTCTTCCCCATGGTGCCCATGACGGTGTCGTTCTTCATGAAAAGTTCGGGCAGCAAGAGCAAAGGGCGGCTGATGGCCTCGTTCTACGGCCTTTCAATCATCGCTCTCTACACCCTGCCCATAGCCATAATAATACTGGTGACCTATCTGGCGGGTGGCGATGCGGTCACGGCCGACATATTCAACTGGCTGGCCACTCACTGGATACCCAACGTCATATTCTTCCTTGTGTTCATGATATTCGCCGCTTCGTTCCTCGGCGCTTTCGAGATAGTGTTGCCCAGCTCGCTTGTCAACAAGAGCGACGCCAAAGCCGACAAGGGCGGTCTTGTGGGTGTCTTCTTCATGGCGCTCACGCTGGTGCTGGTGTCGTTCTCGTGCACCGGTCCCATAGTCGGCTCTATATTGGTGCAGTCGACACAGGGACAGATATGGCAGCCCATACTCACCATGCTGGTCTTCTCGTCGGCCTTTGCACTGCCCTTTACCATATTCGCATTCTTCCCCTCGCTGCTCAAAAACCTGCCCAAGTCGGGCGGATGGCTCAACTCGGTGAAGGTGGTGTTAGGCTTCATAGAGCTGGCTCTCGGTCTTAAGTTCCTCTCGGTGGCCGACCAGACATACCACTGGGGTCTGCTCGACCGTGAGGTATATATCGCCCTCTGGATAGTGATATTCTCGATGCTCGGCTTCTATCTGCTTGGCAAGCTGCGTTTCTCGCACGACAGCGACGAGCCTTACATCAAGGTCAAGAGGCTCTTTCTGGCCATCATAACATTTGCCTTTGTGGTATATCTGATACCGGGCATGTTCGGTGCTCCGCTCAAGGCTCTGTCGGGATATCTGCCTCCCATGCACACCCACGACTTCAATCTCATGGAAAGCCGTCCTTCCGGCCAGTCTGTGAGCAGCGACGCACAAGGCAAGAAATACAGCGACTTTCTGCACATGCCCCACGGGTTGAGCGGCTTTTTCGACTATGACGAGGGCATGGCATACGCACGCAAGGTGGGCAAGCCCGTGCTGCTCGACTTCTCGGGTCACGGGTGCGTCAACTGCCGCGAGATGGAGGCCAACGTATGGTCTGACAAAGAGGTGTTGCGCATACTGGGTGATGAATATGTGATAATATCGCTCTATGTCGACGACAAGAAAGAGCTGCCCAAGAGCGACTGGGTGACCCTTCCAAGCGGCAAGGTGCTCAAGACTCTCGGCAAGATAAACGCCCACTTCCAGACCACCCGTTTCGGCGTCAACGGCCAGCCCTATTACATATTGCTCGACAACGAGGGCCGTCAGCTGGCTCCCGCGAGGGGTTATAACCTCAATGTCAAGGAGTATGTCGATTTTTTGAACAGTGGTGTGGCAAAATACAAAGAAATTAAGTAACTTTACACCCGCAGACAAGTACGGTGCGCGTTTCTGCCTTGACATTTATCCCGAGGCGGAGGGCGCACCGCTCTTTTTAAGACTTCGGCGGGGCGGAGCAGGGGGCGGAAGGTGCATCAATGGCACGG
>JAIECQ010000148.1 GCA_029068395.1 Rikenellaceae bacterium | reverse complement strand
CATGCCCGGCATTACGAAGTATGCCGTAAGCCAAAATTCCTTGTGTCCGGGCTGAGGAACGAAGCCCGAGCGGCCCGCACCTCGCGGTGGGCAGGAAATCTCCCCCACGGAGGGCCGCAGCCTCGCACAGCTATATATATGTCGGTGAATCAGTGACGGCAGTGATGCACATGACTTTCACGCTGTGCCCTCCGCAGGCTCCGGGGCGCTCTCCGTCATGCCTGTGGTTGCGGCAATGCTGCTTATGATTGCTGCCCTGCTGTTATTGTTTCTGTTTTGTTTCCGCACCCTTTCCGTCGAGAGTCATGGCCCATGTTGAATATCTTCCAGGCACAAAGCTTAAGGGCCAAAAACGAAAGATAGGGGTAAAGGTGTGAGACGTATGTCGAAACACCTTTACCCCTATCTTTCGTACTTATCCGCTTAGTTGTTCCTCAAAAATATCAAAACGGGGTCCGTGACCCCTCCCCCGGAAGGGCCGCCGGAGGCAGTGCCAGCAAAATAACGGCAGTTCCAGCAATACAAAACGGCAGTGCCAGTAAAGCATAACCGCAGTTCCGTCAAATCACAAATGGTGTCAGCTACGCATTTGAGGCCAGTTCGCTGCGGTATTCCGAGAATATTTTGCTTTTGGAGACGAAGCCCTGATATCGTCCGTCAGATGTTAGTACGGGCAGGTTCCACGCGCCTGAACGGTCAAATTTGTCGAGAACGTCACCTACGGGGTCATCCATGGTTATTGTTGCCGGAGGCAGGCTCATGTAGTCAGACACGTGGTTTTTAGAATATAGCGAATGGTCGAACATGTCTGAGCGTATGTCGTCGAGGGTTACCACGCCCACTAAATGACGTGCTTCGTCTACTACTGGAAATATGTTGCGTTTGCATGTTGCGACTACATCGACCATGTCGCCGAGGGTCATGTCTTCGTGTACGGTCGAGAAATCCTCCTCTACAAGATTTGCGAGGTCGAGGAAAAGCATCGAACGCTCTGAGCTGAGTGCGGTAATGTCGCCTTTCATGACAAGGTCGCGGGTGTACACCGAGAAAGGGGTGAAATAGTAACAAATGGCAAAAGCCATCGCCGACACTAACATCAGAGGCACGAACAGCCTGTATCCTCCTGTTATCTCGGCTATGAGAAACACGGCGGTCAAAGGTGAGTTCATAGACCCCGACATCACCCCAGCCATGCCCACCAGCACGAACGACACCACAGGCAGCTCAAGGCCGAATATGCTGTTGAGAAGTGTTGCGAAGAAATAACCGGCAAATGCGCCTACGAAAAGCGAGGGGGCAAATGCGCCGCCCACTCCGCCTGCCGCATTGGTACACGCCATTGCTATAGACTTGAAACATATTATGGCGGCAAGATAAGCCAGCAACACCCAGACGTTGTCGCGCATGGAGTAAAACAAGGTGTTGTTAAACAGGGTGTTGGTGTCACGGTCGATAAGCAGTGATATTATATTGTAACCCTGCCCGTAAAGAGGCGGCAGCAGAAATATGAGCAACCCGAGTGCAGAGCCTCCGACTAACCATTTCTTGTATTGTGACGTTATCTTCTTGAAATGCTTCTCGATATATCCCGAACTTGCTATCAGGTAGTACGACACCAGTCCGCAGAATATGCCTAAGAGTATGTAATACGGCATGTTGTCGATAGAGAGAATGGTGTCGCCGTAACCTACCGAAAAGTGAGGCTCGAAGCCGTTTAGGAAATATATGATGGTGGTGCTTGTTACGGCGGCTATCAGTATCGGTATTATTGAAAATAGCGTCACGTTGAGCATGAGCACCTCAAGCACGAAAATCACGCCGGCTATGGGGGCCTTGAATATGGCCGCCAGCCCCGCCGCCGTGCCGCACCCCAAAAGGATGGTGGTGTTGCGGTAGTTCATGCGGAAGAATCGCCCTATGTTAGAGCCTACAGCCGCCCCCGTCATCACCATGGGGGCCTCGGGACCTACCGAACCGCCGAAAGCTATGGTGGTGGCTCCGGCCACTAT
Source organism: Rikenellaceae bacterium (assembly GCA_029068395.1). GTDB lineage: Bacteria > Bacteroidota > Bacteroidia > Bacteroidales > Rikenellaceae > CASDZP01. The sequence goes on along the minus strand of JAIECQ010000148.1, from coordinate 1,576 downwards.
CGACGAGTATGTGTTGTGACTTTTGAGTTTGGAGCCCGAGTGGGTTATGGCGTAAAGCACACGTGTGACTCCGTGGCTTATGTCGTCTTTGACGATATATTTGACAAATATGGTCACGAGCACTATGCCCACCACCGGCATTACGAAATATAACAGGTTGACACTGTCGGCGTTGACCACCTCAGAGAGCCATGTGCGTATCTCTTCGACAATCCACTCGAAGATGTATGCGGCTATGGCGGCCACCACGCCCACTACAAATGCGATGACGACCATCAACTGACGTTCTGACAGCCTCTTGGCCTGCCTTATCATAAAACGGTGCGCCACCGACAAGCCATTGTTTATCTGTTCGAATGCTTTCATGAGGCAAATGTAATAATTTTTCGCAATACCCGAAAAAATAGGGCGACATGCCTCAAGACGGTTGGCTCTTGCTCTCTGCCTTAGAGTTCATGCTCTTGCATAGCGCCTACAACCTTGCAAAGCGAAAAAAAACGTAAAAAACGGAGTCGCCATTGGCAGATAAGACTTTTTTGCTTAATTTTGCAGATATTGAAATCTGCGCGCATCACGCAAAAGGCAAGAAATTTAACGAGATATCCCTCATGGATCGCAAAAGCATATTACGCAAACCGGAATGGCTGAAAGTAAACCTGTCGCATACGAAAGGTTACGCACAAACCGGCGCAATAGTGCGCGAGGGACTCTTGAACACTATATGCACCAGCGGTCGGTGTCCCAATCAGTGCGAGTGTTGGGCGCGTGGCACAGCCACGTTCATGATATGCGGCGATATATGCACGCGTTCATGTCGTTTCTGCGCCACCAAGAGCGGACGTCCGGCCCCGCTGGATAAAGATGAGCCTGAGCGGGTGGCGCTGTCGGTAAAGCGCCTGGGGCTGAAACATTGCGTCATAACATCTGTCGACCGTGACGACCTGCCCGATGGCGGAGCGGCTCACTGGTCCGAGACGGTCAGGGCCATAAAAAAACACAATCCGCACACCACCGTCGAGCTTCTGATACCCGATTTCGACGGCAGGGCAGGGTTGCTCGACATTATAATCGCTTCGGGTGCCGACATAGTGGGTCATAATATAGAGACGGTTGAACGATTGACTCCTCAGGTTCGTTCGCGTGCTCGTTACGAGTTGTCACTTAGTGTATTACGATATCTTAAAGAGCATGGTGCAAGGGTCAAGAGCGGCCTTATGGTGGGGCTTGGCGAGAGCGACGACGAGGTGGTGGCCACCTTGCGCGACCTTCACGGTGCCGGCTGTTCCATTGTCACGATAGGGCAGTACCTGCAACCTACGCTCGACCATCACGAGCTGAAAAGGTATGTTCATCCTGACACCTTCGCAGACTATAAGCGGCGGGCGGAAGAGATAGGTTTCGACTTTGTGGCCAGCGCTCCCATGGTGCGGTCGTCGTACATGGCAGAGCAGGCACTGGCAGGCATTAATGACCGTGCTACACAATAAAATACCCCGCTGTTCCGATACCTTTTAAAGAGGTATTCCAAAGCCGGGGGCGGACCCAGGGGGGGCAGAGACCGGAGGCAGTGGAGAAT
>JAIECQ010000147.1 GCA_029068395.1 Rikenellaceae bacterium | reverse complement strand
CACGGCCCCTTACTTCCGGCACCTTGCCCCCGCTCACGGCCCCCGGGTTAATAGTAGCTGTCGTAGAGGTTGTCGAGATAACCGCTGCTCTTCTTCATCTTGAGGTCTGAGAGCATGCCCGACTTGACTCTTATGTTGAAGCTCCAGCTCTTTCTGAAGCCCACAGGTATCCACGTGAAGCTCATCTGCCAGCAGTGGAGGTCGCGTGTCAGCGTCACAGAGCCGGGCGTCAGCTTCATGGACTCAAAGTCGAAGCCTCCGTTGAAGTCGAGACCGAACTTGGAGGTGAGGTTGACGGAGCCGTTAAAGCTGAGCGTCTGCGTTATGGAGGACGAGTGCCCCGGCTTGGAGTAGCTGAAATTGTAATTGAAGGTGAGGTTCCACGGCACCGAGAAGTCGTAATACTTGGTCGACAGCAGCCTCTGTTGCTCGGCATAATCAATGCCGTTGCGCGAGAAGAACTCCTGCTGTGCCGCCGTGGGAGCTGCCGGCAACGCGTCGGAGCCGGTTCCCCCCTCCAGGCCGAAGACACTGCGGAACGAGTATCCGAACGAGACGCCGAGACTCGTGAGCCTTACCAGCTTGTTATTGTGCGAGAGGGCGAAATGACGCGTCTTGCGTCCCTCGGCGTCTATGGCATAGGGGTCGAGGGTGGCGCTGAAGTTGATGCCCAGCGAGCTGAATAGCGTAGTCCTGCCCGATATGGAAAAGGGCGCCAACTTAAGGGAGTCGGCCAGAAAATTGTACGACGAGCTTATCGAGAAGCTCTCAAGCAGGCTCACCTTGCGATAGCCGGTGGTGTCTTTGGATGAGCGCACCTTCATCTCGAGCGTGTTGCCTATCGAGAAGCTCAGCGAGGCGCTTCTGCCGCGCGAAGGCACGCCGTAAATGTTGTCCTGATAGGGACTGTAATAACCTATGGTGCCGAGGGTGTCGGTCTGTATCGGACGCCAGAAGCCGTGCTTGCCCTCGCCGAAGTCGGGCATGAAAGAGCCGCTTATCGAGGGTGTCATAACATGGCGTATGGCCTTCACCGCCTTGCCGCCCTTGAACTCGAACATACCGTAAAGGCGCGTCGACAGGCTAGCCGAGACGCGATAGTCATATACGCGATAGAAGCCGTAAGTGGTGTCGGCGACAACCTCACGGGCCTGCTCCGGGTCCCACCGACGGTTGACACGCGAGAAGTACCAGCGCTCGGTATAGGTGGCCGACGGACTTATTGTCAGGTATTTGAGTATGTTGAACGAGGTAGAGACGGGTATCTCGTGCTTCATGCCATACTTCATGTCTTTCTTGAACATCTCGGAGGTGAAGAGCCTGTTCTGCTTGGTCGATATGGTGTTGTTGAAGGTGGCGGTGTAGCTGAAGCCTATCTTCTCATACCACCGCTGCTTGCCCACGGCGTTCTTACGCTGGAACGGGAAGACACGCGAGACATTGAACACGAAGTTGGGCAACGATAGCATCACCGTCGAGTCGCGGTTGTTTTGCGAGTGCTGTATGTTGGTGCTCAGCGAGAAAGGGGTGCCGGCCCAGGTCTTGGAGTATGATATCGACGAGTTGGTCTGCGAGCTGACGTAATCTTGCAGGTTGGTGGCGTCATATTTGTTATAGCTGCTCGACGAGAAGTTGACATTGGCCGAGAAGTTGGAGCCGGGACGGAACTTGGGGTCTTGCGAGTGGGTCCACAAGATGCGGTAGTTGTTCATCTTGGAATAGTCGGTCGAGCCTTTTTCGCCTATTATGTCTTTGGCGTAGCTGAGGTTGAAATTGCCGTTGTATTTATACCTCTTGCGATAGGTCGATGCCGCCGACACCTCCCACGAGCCGAGGGTGTATATGCCTCCGCGCAGGGTCATGTCCATGTAGTCGTTGAAGACGAAGTAATAACCGCCGTCGCGCAGGTAAAAGCCCTTGACATTCTCTTCGCCCACCGTGGGTATTATGACGCCCGAGTTGCGCGTGCTCATCATGGGGAAGAACCCGAAAGGCACGCCTATGGGCAGGGGCACATCCTCCAAGACTATATACGACGGGCCTATGATCATCTTCTTGGCGTTCTTGCCGTTGACATACTGCGCCTTGGTCATGGCAAGATAGAAGTGAGGATGTGGGTTGTCGCACGTGGTGAAGGTACCCTTGGCGATGTTGTAAATCTCGTCGTCCACCTTCTTTATCTTGTAGCCCCTCAGGGTACCCTCGCCCTCCTGCACCATGATGCCGTATATGGTCGATTTCTCGGTCTTGGTGTTGTAGACTATGGAGTCCATATTATAGTCGGTGCGGTCTTCGCGGAACACCGGCTTTATGTATTGGTTGGTGGTGGTGTCGGTCTTGCCGTAGGCGGCTATCAGGTCGCGGTTGACATCCATGAAGATGTAGTCGGCGGTAAGCGACTTGTCCTGAAAGTTAAGCTCGCCCTGGTTGTATATGAATATCTGATTGTTCTTAAGGTCGTAGACAATGGAGTCTTTGCTGCTGCCTGTTATAACGTCGGGCAGGAACGTGCGGCGCGGCCTTTCCGCTGCCGTCAAGGTGTCCGCCGCCGTCAAGGTGTCGTCTGATACGGCTTCGGCAAAGACGTCGAGCCCGTCGAAAGGCTCTGCCTCTGACGCCACCGTGTCGGCCGTAAGAGCGCCTATGAAATCGCGGGCCTCATGCCGCAACTGCCGCCTTACGCTCCGCCTGGTGACCGTCGTGTCGACCGAGGCGTCTCTCTTTGACAGCGGAGCCACCGAGCCTGTCGCCTCTGCATATACGGGAGAGAGAGCCTCGCACCCACCATCCGCCAACGTCATTACAGGCAGAAACAGAAGCGCGACAACCGACGACAGTATGTATTTTAACCTATTTTGATGCAAAATAGCGGCATTTATTTAACTTTGCGGTGGAACAATATGCCCGGGCGAAAGCCTGTGGAGCCGCAAACAGCAGTCTGTCAGGGGCTTGGGCTCTTGCAGGTGTTGCTCCGACTTACAAAAGTAATAATTTATCATAATCAACCCGCATTTACGGCGTAAATTTTATCAGCCGCCGTAATGAGAGGCCGGACGGGTTGGGTGTGACGCGATGCGGCGGCTGAATGCAAGCATGCCGGCACTCTCTTCCGCATTGAGGCGCCATATGGAATAAAATTTGTCTATGATGAGGTTCGTATCGATAGTCATGATGTTGTCGTTGCTCTTTGCCGCCCCTGTGGCGCTATGGGGTCAGGCGGTGCGCAAGGTGGCCATAGACGCAGGTCACGGAGGCTCCGATCCGGGGGCCAACCACTCGGGATGCCTTGAAAAGAACATAACGCTGAAAGTGGCGCTCAAGGTGGGCGAGATGATACGCCGGCAGTTTCCCGACGTGGGGGTTGTCTACACCCGCAAGAGCGACGTTGCCGTGCCCCTGGTAGACAGAAGCCGCCGGTCCAACGACGCGGGCGCCGACCTGTTCATATCAATACACGTCAACTCGTCGGTGTCAAGCTCACCGTGCGGTTACGAGACCTTTGTGATGGGTCCGAGCAAGTCAAAACAGAACCTCGATGTGGCCATGCGCGAAAACAACGTCATAACCTACGAAAACGACTACATGAAGGTTTACGACGGCTTCGACCCCAAGTCGGCAGAGTCGTACATACTATTCTCTCTCATGCAGGATGCCTATTTCGACCGCAGCCTGCGCTTCTCACAGCTTTTACAGCAGCAGTACGCCCGCCGCATGCCGTCATCGTCGGTCAACCGCGGCGTCAAGCAGGCCGGATTTTTGGTGTTGTGGCGCACAGCCTCGCCCAGCGTGCTCACCGAGATAGGATTCATAAGCAACGAAGCCGAACGACGCTACATGTCGTCAGAGGCAGGCTGCAACACCATTGCCCTCTCTATTGCCGAAGCCTTCGCCGCTTATAAAAAAGAGATGGACGCCCTGTATGCCATGCCGCAGTCTGCCATAGCTCCAGCTGTCAAACCCGCAGACAAACCTGCCGACAAACCTGCCGTCGACAACTCCAAGCCGGCCGAAGAGAGACCTGCCGCCAGACCCGCCCCCGACAAGGGCAAACAGGTACGCACCGACACGCCCGCGGCAAAGCCGTCGCACACTTACAATCCGGCGGCTGTCAGATACAAGATACAGATAAAAAGCGCCGCCTCGCCCATAAAGCGTAACTCCCCAGAGCTAAAGTGCTACTCCGTCTCGGCAGAAGAGCGTCTGATAGACGGACGATACAAATATTTTGTCGGAAATGTAAAATCTTACAAAGAAGCTTTATCTTTGCAGTCGGAAGTGCGCTCGAAAGGATTTGCCGACGCTTTCGTGGTCGCCTTCGTCTCAGGGAGCGTCGTCTCTCTGGCCGATGCGCGTGCCGTGGCGCCTTAACATAAAAACACAAGGATATGAAGATTAAAAGAGAGGTCAAAATGGGTGTCTTCGGCATTTTGATACTTGCCGCAGCCTATTGGGGCATAAACTTCCTCAAAGGCATGGATATACTCTCAAGCACAGACACCTTTTACGCCCATTACGAGCAGAGCAACAACATAGAAGTGTCGTCGCCGGTACTGTTGCGCGGCATCAAGATAGGTGCGGTCACCGCCATAGAGGTGGGCGACGTGCACCAGCCGATAACCGTCACCATGAAGGTGCAGTCCAAATACCGGCTACCATCCAATTCAGTCGCTCAGATAGGCGACAAATCAATGCTCGGAGGCAAGGCCATCATAATACAGGTGGGCGATGCCTCATCACTGCTACAGGACGGCGACACCATAGCAGGGTCGATAGACAACAACATGACCGAGCAGATAAACGAGGTCAAAGACAAGCTCACAGGCGCACTCGACCGCCTGTCTGTCACACTCGACGGTGTCAACAAGCTGCTGTCTGACGAAAACATCTCTTCAATATCGTCGACCATAAACCACATCAACCGCGCCGGACGCAATGCCGACCTCGCCATATCAGACCTACGCGTCAAGCTCGGCACCATAACCGACGACCTGACAGCTCTCACAGGCGAGCTTAACCGCACAGCACCGCAGTTAGGACGCACCATAGACAACATGGCAACCGTCAGCGACACCCTGCGCTCCTCTCTGCCCGACCTTATGGCCTCTATCAATAAAACAGTGGACGACGTCAACATCACCGTCGAGACGATAAGAGAGGGCAACGGCACCATAGGCAAGCTGATGTCTGACGGCCGCATGTACGACAACCTTAACAAGTCGTCAGCAAGCCTCAATTCACTGCTGGTAGACATAAAGGAGAACCCCAAACGATATGTCCACATATCGGTGTTCGGCCGCTCTGACAAAGAGAAAAAGAAGAAAAAGAACAACACGGACACACAAGCCATAACCGCAGAGTAACTGCCGGTGATGGTTTGCCGGCACTGCTGTTTTGTATTGCTGGCACTGCCTCCGGCGGCCCTTCCGGGGGAGGGGTCACGGACCCCGTTTTGATATTTTTGAGGAACAACTAAGAACAGAAGTACGAAAGATATGGATAAAGGCGTTCGACTATCGTCTCTCACCTTTATCCATATCTTTCGTTTTTGGCCCTTGGGTTGGGTGCCTGAAAGAATCTCAACAGGGGCCATGACGCTCGACGGAAAGAGTGCGGAAGAAGTTCGGCAAAGCATAACGACAGGGCGGCAAAGCACGCACAACCGAACCACCCGCCAGCTCTGCCCCCCCATGACTCTTACGCAAGCCCTCGGGGAAGAATCAAAGAAATCAAAGAACCAAAGAATTAATCATTGGCGGACACAACGCACGCTACGACCGCACTGCTTACCGTCCCAATCCACGCTCAAATTACTGCTATCGAAGTACAGCACGTACGCGTTGCTAGTATTAGACGTGTACGTAACTGACGACCAATAGAGGCCGGACTGGCCCGCGTAGTACAACGTACCGGACGAGTCGTTACTGCGCCAACCGACAGCGGGAAACTCCAATTTCTTAGATGAGTCTGTCTTTAACGTCAAGGTAATATATCCGTAATCAGAAGAAGACCATCCTCCGCCGTTTGTGCGTGTGCAATTATCTATCAGATTCTGAAACTCTGTATTGGTTGGCAGACGGTAACCATCGGGACTATTTTGGAGTCTCAAACTTTCGCCCGGCAGGTTTTTGGCTGGCAGACTTTTGTGTCGGCAGGGCGGCGAGGGACGAGCCGCAACGGGCCTCCCCCCGCGGAGGCCCGTAATCCCGCCACGCAATTGTAGACAGTGACTAAGTGGCGGCAGTGATGCGCGTCACTTTCACGCTTGCCTCCGCAGGCTCGGCCCGAAGCTCCTTCATGCTAAAGGCATGTACCAGCCAACCCAAGGTGCCGCACGTCTTTGTCTCTCTCCACGCCAGACCATCATCACGCCATCGACCTCCACGCCGATGAGGCCGACCTGCGGTCGGCCCACCACTTACGCAATCCCTCGGGGAAGAATCAAAGAAATCAAAGAACCAAAGTATTAATATTTAGCGGACACAACGCACGCTACGACCGGTCTGCTTATTGTTGCTAGTGCTCACGCCCAAATAACCGCTACCGAAGTACAGGGAGTACGCGTTGTTAGAATCAGACGCAACTGAGGACCAATAGTAACCGTTCTGACCCGCGTTGTACAACTTACCGGACGAGGCGTCGTAGCGGTAACCGACAGCGGGAAACTCCACGGAATTAGAGAGGTGTTATTGTTTGGGAGGTAGAGTTTTGGGGTTAGGTGGTTTTGTCTTGGTAAGTTTTGCCCGGCATGCTTTACACCGCATGGTTTTTGTGCCGGCAAGCTTGGGGCCGGCAGGGCGGCCGAGGTACAAGCCGCAACGGGCCTCGCCTCCCCCCGCGGAGGCCCGTAACCCCGCCATGCAATTACAGGCAGTGACTGAGGGTAAGCGGTTATGCGCGTCACTTTCACGCTTGCCTCCGCAGGCTCGGCCCATGGCTCCTTCAGGCTAAAGGGATGTTAGGTGCGTAACCCAGCCAAATCAACCAAACCAGCCAAAGCACAAGCCACAAAGCCTCGCACATCTAACCGCCCAGCCAACACAGGCACCAAGCCAAGCCGTAAGCTACAAAGCCTTGGCAAAAGCTACAGTCAAAGCGCCCCACCTGTTTCACGCCTCACGGACGAATTTCATCACGCCCCTACACTCACCCAGTGCGGCCGGCGCTGGCGCCGGCCCACAACCACCAAGGGAATGAAAGTAAAAGAAATGAGAGCCAATGAATGTGAACACCAGTAAATAACTAATCAATTAAAGCAACCCACCGCGGTCTGAGTGAAACGAAACCACACACTATTCCTTATGCCCGGGACGAGGCAACGAGTCCCGAGCGGCCCGGAGCCTCCGCCCAACGGAGGGCCGCATATCGGTGCATAATATGTAGGGCGGTGAATCAGTGACGGCAGTGATGCTCATCATTTTCATGCTGTGCCCTCCGCAGGCTCCGTTCCGCTCTCCGTTGTGCCGGTGGTTGCGGCTGTGCTGCTTGTGCTTCCGTGCTGACATTATGCTTGCTGCATGCCCGGGCTGAGGAACGAAGCCCGAGCGGCCCGGAGCCTCTCCCCACGGAGGGCCGCATATCGGTGCATAATATGTATGGCGGTGAATCAGTCACGGCAGTGATGCTCTTCATTTTCATGCTGTGCCCTCCGCAGGCTCCGCGCCGCTCTCCGCTGTGCTGGGGGGGCGGTTGTGCTGCCCGCTATGTTTTGCCGCCCTGCTGTTATGATTGCTGCTCTACTGTTATGCTTTGTTTCCGCACCCTTTCCGTCGAGAGTCATGGCCCCTGCCTAATATCTTTCAGGCACAACGCTTAAGGGCCAAAAACGGATAATGCGATAAAGGTGTGAGACGATAGTCGAAACGCCTTTATTGCATTATCCGTACTTATCCGCTTAGTTTGCCCTCAAAAATATCAAAACGGGGTCCGTGACCCCTCCCCCGGAAGGGCCGCCGGAGGCAGTGCCAGCAAATAAACGTCAGTGCCAGCAAACCATCACCGGCAGTGACCGGCAAGCCATCGGCTGATTACATATTTATTCCGAAAGAGACTCCGACCATTGGTTTGCTTCGGGTGCTTGGTTTGTATACAGACACGCCTGTCTTGATGTCGGAAGAGAAGCGCAACAGGTTGTAATTGAATATTATTTCGGCGCCATAGCTGTGGGCGTTGCTGTAGGCGCTGCCGTCGTTAACGATGAAACGACCGCGGGCATACTGGCCGAAGATGTCGAGAGCTATGCGCTTGAAGTAAATGATGCGCCTGATGCCTGCGTCGGGATATGCGAGAGGCAGCTTGTAGGAGCCTCCCGCCGACATTATCTTCACCGGAGTGCCGGGCATGTCGCATCCTTTGGGATAATATCCGCTCTGCCTGAAGTTGATACGGTCGACATACTGATACTGATATTGTCCGTTAAGCTCTAACGAATGGTTGCGACCCACGCCGGGGACCCATGCTCTGAGGCGGGCGCTGAGCATATTTCCGAAATCGGCATTAAATGGGTTTGAGGTACCCGAGAGTGTTATCGAGTAGCCGACTCTGGGGGCGAGATCTTTGGGTGTCATGTAACGATAACAGAGCCACGAGAGGCTGTAGCCGAGCTTGCTGACACCTGTCGACACCCGTCCGGAGGCGCTTTTGATAAGGCCGTTATTGTAATTGTATGCCACCGTTGTGGTCAGCACGCGATAGTTGCGCCCGTCAGACAGGTTCATGGGGAGGGCTGCCGACACGTTGATTTCGAGGTAATTTTTGGCCTTGCGTCCCAATGCTAATATCTCAGATGGCGACATGTAGGCAAACTGCTTTCCTCCGCCGTAATCGACGGCCGCCGTCAGATGCACGGGCAGGCCAGTGTAAGAGAACGATCCTGCCAGAAGGCTTGCGCGGTTTATCCAGTCCCAGCCGTAGCCGACACTTCCCGAAGAGGAGCCCAGTATGTCCTGCATCACCAACGTTGCGCCCAATCCTATGTTGTCGAGGTTGCGTTCGCTCATAATGCGGTTGACGTCGAGCACCAGAGGCATCCAGCTGTGCACGTTGAAGAGCGATGCCCCGCGTCTGAAACGCCTGTCTGACACGGTTGTGACGTCGACCTCGGGCACCGATATGGTGTCGAGCTTGGGCAGCCCCATATCTTCGGGATAGGGGTCGAGACGCGACGATGGCATAGAAGAGTGCGTTATGCGTTCAAAGGCGGCACGGTCGCCCCTCTGCACGGCAAGACGGGTGCCGTTATGATCATACGATGTCACTATCATGCGGTTGTCGACAAACGGCGTGGCAGACAACGCCCCGAAGCGCGAGGAGGTCATGCGGCGCTCGACACCCGTGACAAGGTCGAGGGTGTGTATCTCATCCTTGCCCGAGGCTATTGACGAGAAGCAGAGCATGCCACCGCCGGCTGTAAGGTTAGAGACGGTGACGTAAGACGAGGGTGTTATGTGTTCGAAGCATCCCTTGTCGATATCGAAACGCCCTATCCACATGCCGCTGTCGTCGAGTATTATGGCTGCAAGCGTCGATGTCTTGTCGTCCCATGCCATGCCTAACACAGAGGTACCCAGAGAGCCTATGCGCCACCTGCGGGCCGCACGTAACATGTTGTCGCCTATGAGAATGTCGGGCACATTGCCTGCCGAGTATTCTATCGCCGCCATGCGTCCCTCTCCCATGGGCGTGGGAAAGAAGAGGCTGCCGTTGCCTCCTATCTGTCGCACATGACGCAGTCTGACGCGACCACGGCTGTTGTCAATGTCGGCGGTGCGCACCACAGAGTAATTTTTCTGACTCCAGAAGAGTGACGGCTTGTATTCGGTCCACACCACCCTGCCGTCAGCGACCACCGGGCGACTGCTCATAAGATGCACGAAGCGCAGCTGTCTCTCGCCTCCGGCAAGGTCGGCGACCACAAACCTGTTATTCTCGCCCATATCCATCTTGGTGGCCAGAATGTTACCGTCGCCTATATCCATAGGGTGCATATATACGGTGTAGCCGTGGGTAGGGGTGGCTATCTTAGATGAGCTGTCGTCTTCCTGCGAGGACTCGTGCCAGAAGTCGCGCAGGTCAGAGAAGACACGACCGGCCATGATGTCAGAGCTCTCGGCAAATTTCTTGTCGGCCAATACGCCGGTGAATATGTAGAAGGGGTGGCGGGCGGTGTAATTGATAATCTTGTTCCACACATCAAAGCCGTAATAACGCCTGCCCGACTGAATCATATAATAGCCCAATTCATACTTGTCGGGGTAATAGCGCTTGTAAGATCCGAGCTTGAAACGGTCGTAGTCTATCTTGGCGCCACTTGCCAACAAGGCTCTGTAACCCATTGAGAACGAAGGCTGCCGGCCTCGTCCGAACATGGCGTGGTCGGTCTCGGCCACGGTGGCGTCGCCCTCGAAGAACCATCCGGGAGGTATTACCGTAACAATGCCCACAGCCTGTTGACCTATAAGGAAACGGGCGGCCCGCGTGATGCCCATGTCGAGGTTGTTCATCTGCACCACATGACGATATTCGTGCACCGTCAGCTGCTTGAGCCACGGCATGGCGTAACTGTCGGTGGGCGGTGATGTTATCAGCTCCATGCGCTTAGGCGCCCACGACACAAGACCGTTAGAGCGCAGGTTGCCCGGATAGAGCACCACAGGCACCGGTCTGAACACCGGCGACAGGCCGAAAGAGTCAGATGTGCGCACCGTGTCTATATATGCCGACACCATGTGAGCCGCCCCCCGCATAAACGATGGATATACTATCTTGCCGAACGGCTTTTTCATCTCACGCCAGCGGTATTGCACCGGCGCGCTGCCCGACACCGCATACTGCGCCGACGCGCTCACACATGCCAGCGACAACAACGAGAAAAGCACAAAGCCCCTTATCAGATGCCGTGCCGTCATATCACCCTCGCTTTGTATCCTGCCGACACGAGAAGCTCGGCTATCTTGGAGCGCTGGTCGCCCTGTATGACTATGAGCCCCTCTTTGGCCGACCCTCCCACGCCGCACTTGGTCTTAAGGCTCTTGCACAGCTCTTTGAGGTCGTCGTCAGAACCTATGAAGTCAGATACCACCGTCACCTGCTTGCCCGCCCTGTTGCGACGGTCGAGCGCAATGCGCAATTTCTGCTGCGAGGGCGGTAGCGTCACCACAGCATCGCCTTCGCCTTTGTCATATTCAAAATCGGGATTGGTCGAAAACACCACTCCGAGCCTCTTTTTCCAGTCATTATCACTCATAACATTCTCTTTTACGGCAACCTGCACGACACACGCCGCTCAAAGGCCACACTGCCCCGTCGCATGTCATCACGCGCCCTTTTGACACTACCTGCCCGTCAGCTTGGCATTGTTTTTATGACGGTCACGGTCGCGGCTGTTTCTCTTGTCGAGGCCCGCTATCAGCTCGGCTTCGAGGTCGACACCGCACTGGTTGGCAAGACAGGTCACCACCCACAACACATCGGCAAGCTCATCACCCAACGAACGACGCTCGCCCTCTTTGAACGACTGCTCTCCGTAGGTGCGCGACACCACACGAGCCAGCTCGCCAACCTCTTCGGTAAGCTGCAACATGTTGGTAAGGGGATCAAAATACCTCACCCCCTCTTTGGTTATCCAGCCGTCCACAAGCATCTGCATCTCTTTTATAGTCATGGCATCACGGTTTTGTCACTCGCGGTTTTTGGTGTCCATCACAATGGTGACGGGACCGTCGTTCAAAAGCTCCACGTCCATGTCGGCGCCAAACACCCCCGTCTTGACCTCGGTGCCGCCCTCTGCTCTGAGACGCTCTACGAAATAGTCATACAACGGCTTGGAGTGGCCGGGTGCGGCAGCCCTGATGTACGAGGGACGGTTGCCCTTCCGGGTGGAGGCCATGAGGGTAAACTGGCTTATGGCCATGATGGCGCCACCTGCCTCTACCACCGAGAGGTTCATCACCCCGTCGGCATCGTCAAACAGACGCATCCTGCATATCTTGGCGGCCAACCAGTCGGCATCCTCGCGCGTGTCGGCATCTTCCACGCCCACCAACACGGCTAACCCGCGGTCTACAGACGAGAACAGCTCCCCTCCTATCACAACACGGCAATATCCGACTCTCTGTATTACAACTCTCATAGTCTATACCAATTACAGACGCGGCCCGGAAATACCGGGTCGACATTTACACGGAAGCAAAGGTAATCAAAAAAATCGAGGTGACATTCCGCATACATGAGGCTTCCCCAAAATTATTCTTCGACACAGCGACATGAAATCACCATTTTTTCATTACCTTTACGCACCTGACGTGCGCACGAAAGCGATTTACATGAGGCACACCGCCGCCCAAACCTGCGACACGCCAAAGCGGCGGCACCAAAAAACAACGACCATGGAACAGACAACCATAAGGGCGGCCACCGCCGAAGACGCCCCTATAATAGCCTCTGCCATCATCATGGCCATAGGCGAGGAGACGGCACTGAAATATTGCGGAGCCGACAACCGTGACATATTCGAGCAGCTGGCCCGAGAAGAGCTGTCGCAATACAGCCACCGCAACGCGCTCATTGCCGAGGTCGGCGGACGTGCGGCAGGCGCCATAGTGGGCTATGACGGCGCCCGGCTGCAAGAGCTGCGCGCCCACACTTTCGATGCGATGTCAAAGCATGGCATCACCCCCACCCTCTGCGACGACGAGACGGGTCCGGGCGAATTTTACATAGACTCGCTCGGCACGCTGCCCGAGTTTCGCGGTCGCGGCATAGGACGGCTGTTGCTCGAATCGTTACGCGACAAGGCCCTGAGAGAGGGTCACAGCCACGTGGGTCTTATAGTCGACACCGACAACCACGAGGCCGAACGCCTCTATCTGCGTCTCGGATTCAGACAGGCGGGCATCAAGCACTTCCTCGGCCACACCATGCACCACCTGCAATACACTCAACAGTAAAATTACCGATATGATTCACACACTGTTTTTCAGCGGCACAGGCACCACCCGGCAGACGGTCATGGAGCTGGCTGCCCGCATGGGAGGCGATGTGTCGCAGCACGACATCACCCCCGCCTCCACTGACGAGATAACCTTAGAGGAGCCGTCTGACGTAGTCATCATAGGCATGCCCGTATATGCAGGACGCATCCCCTCGCTTGCAGCCGAACGCCTCAGAAAGGTGCACGGCCGAGGACAGTACGCCATTGCCGTGTGCGTATATGGCAACCGTCACTACGACGACGCACTTGTAGAGCTGTGCGACATAGCGACAGCACAGGGCTTCAGACCCATAGCCGCGGGCGCCTTCATTGCCGAGCACTGCATATTCCCCGAGGTGGCAAAGTCACGTCCCGACAGCTGCGACACAGACAAGATAGAGACGTTCGCCAGCCTGTGCCGTGAACGTCTTGCCGGCGACAGCACCTTCGATATCCGCTCGGTCAAGGGCAACCGTCCCTACCGCAAGCCCGGAGCGGTACCCCTGCACCCCAAGGCCCGACGCAGCCTGTGTGTCGGGTGCGGCGTATGCGCCGGCGAGTGTCCCGCAGGAGCCATAGACCCGGCACGCCCCTACCTTACCGACAACAACAAGTGCATATCGTGCTGCCGCTGCATAAAGGTGTGTCCCGCTGACGCCCGCAAGTTCAGAGGACTGCTTTACAGCCTGGCCGGACGTAAGTTCGTAAAGGACAACAGCCGACGACGCGAGCCCGAATGGTTCTGACAGCACCAGAGAACCGCACTACCCAAACACCTGCCAGCCGCAAAAGGCCGTGATGCCTCACCAAAACAGGCATGTCACAAAACCTGTCTACACACACCTCAAAGGCAATGGGCGAAGATACCGACATCTTCGCCCATTGCCTTTACATCTCATGCCACAAGGCCAGCCCGCTGTCAGACATGTACCCATCATACAACAAAAAAGGCCCTCAACGAGGACCTTGGAGCGGAAAACGAGACTCGAACTCGCGACCCCAACCTTGGCAAGGTTGTGCTCTACGTTTTCTGAGACCTCATTCCGAGATAATTAGCAGTCTGTTGCGACCGAATTTTCAGTGTTTGTAAAACATTTTGTAAAACACGCCAAGTGGCGACTGTCGTTCGCTGATTAAACTAAATTGTTATTTAAATCTAATGTTCGTCTAACTCTGTTTGTATTGTAAGAGGCATGACGACATCTCAAATGTTTTCATGCAGCAAACGGTGCTTCCCATCGAATGTTGTATAGTTGCGAAGTGCTGCAAATACTCTTCCCGATAACTTACCGTCATACCGCGATGGCCTTACCTGCGGGGATTGATGAATACGCATTCGCCGATCCCGCCCGATCTCCATATTCAGCTCTTCCGTCGTCAATCGTATCGTTTTTGATTTTAGCAAAGCTAAAAAATCATCTTACACAAAAAACAATCTTGCGAATTTGAGTTTACAACACATTGATTTACAAGGTCAAAAATCTTTTTTTGCACACCGGGGGTAATTCGCGAGAATGCGTTATTCCGAAGCGTCGCCGACTGCTCTCCCATATATGCCACTCAGCAGAAGATAAAATGCAGCCGATTCATTGAAAGCACCTTAAAATAAGCCTCGAAAAGTTGCGCATTACACCGATTTTGAGTATCTTTAAGATAGAGATAAAAGCTCTCAAATAAATTGCAAACTCTTTGATTTACAACGCAATACATACTCAGACACAAGCATCGGAAACTACTGAAAAACCGCGGCACATAGAATCTTCGGGCCGCCGTTTTTCAGCCGAAAACGGGAGCGAATATTGAAATAGAAAAATATTAAAATGCAGGCTATGAATAGAATTTTACAACCCGCTTTTTACGAGTTTCGCGGGCATCACGACGACGACCCGACCCCTTGGGAATACGGATTTGAATGGGCCGATTTCGTAAACGACCGCTACACGCTGGCCGGTCTCGACATCTCGACAATCGGCTCGGACGACTTGGTGCGCATCGCCATGATTTCGGAATCGAAAGATAATCGTTCCCGTCTGCCTATGCTGCTTATGAAAGAACTATTCGCCCGTTTCGATTGCGCACGCGCCATTCGCTTCACAACGTATATGCCGTCGGACACCTCATTCTTATGCGATGACTTGATGGCGATTCGCGATTACATGATACGCAATATGAGCGACGACCATCTGGTCGAAACGCATTGCGATTTCGGCCGCAGAGGAGAACTCTGGCTCGAATTCGACGTATATGTCTATTACCGCATGATCGACGGTGCGATGAAAGGCAGTCCCAAGACAGAGGGTGCCGCATGTTACTATCCGTCCGTGCGATTCCGCCGTATCTCGCCCTTGCAGGTCGATCTCGAAATCGCCCTTCCGAAGCCGGAAAGAAGCCAACAGTGGCTCTTGCCGCAACGGGACATCGTCCGCAGGTTGCAGTGGCTTTGCGACCTGTCGCATCGGCTCGACGGAATCAGGGCATCGGTCCCGAGGGCACTCCCGGCGGCGACGCTTGCCCCGTTGACAGAGCTGGCAGATAGTCTTGCTGCCAAGCGGCGCAAAAGCGACAAGAAGCCCGAATGGGAAACGACCGACGAAGAGCAACTGACGATCCGGCTCGATCTTCTTCCCGAAGAAAAATTTAAGCCGACCCCTGAGGGCCTACTATTACCCAAGTCCGAACCCAGATATTTCAACCCCAAATTTCTATAACATTAACGGGCATCGCTGCGCCCATCAACCTAAAGAACAATGAAAGGATTTGCAGATTATCTGTGCGAAGAGATCCGCCGTGAGGAGCGGAATATCGCACGCGACATCGAGAAAAAAGAACGACGAGAGTTGCAAAAGTTTGTCGAACAAACGCGTCGAGAGATTGCCGAAACCCGTGAATGGCTCCGCTGCGAAGAGGAAGCCGAAGCGGTGACGAAACGTATCGAACCCGCTGCTATGTTTTATCTGCTAAAAGGATTCGGCGGTATTGCCGCATTCGAAGGCTTCGATTTTCGGACGGAGCTGGAGGAGATAGCGACGACGATGGGACTGACGATTGCCCAGACGGCGACCTACATTCTCGTAGCCGGTCTTCAACGCCGATGCACTTGCGGTGTAGGACCTGCACATTTGGCCCGTTACACGGGTGAAGAGCGCGCGGCAAGTGCATGGCAAAAGATTCTTTCCGATCTATACAGGCTCGGATTGCTTTCTATTGCCAAGCGGACGGATAAAGGAATTACGTACTATAAACTTAATGTGCAATGAGCAAAACACGTTTTTCGCCGGAGCGGATCGAATCGCTCCGAGCCAATGAAATCTTCGTCTTCGGCAGCAATCCGCAGGGGTGGCACGGAGGCGGTGCGGCGGCCGATGCACGGCGTCTGTTCGGAGCAGTATGGGGCGAGGGCATAGGACGCACGGGGCAGTGCTATGCAATCCCAACGACGGGCGGCACGGCCGAAGGCATCCGACCGTATGTAGAGGAGTTCATCGCATATTCGGCGGCTCATCCCGACCTGACGTTTCTCGTGACGGAAGTCGGGTGCGGCATTGCGGGTTACTCCGTCGCGCAGATCGCACCGCTATTCGCCGGAGCACTCGACATGGAGAACGTCCTGCTGCCCCGTCGCTTCGTCGACTGCCTCGAAACGACGGCGGGGACAAAAATACTTTAAGCTCAAACAGCAACAGTCCTTTAGAAGCCGATTCATTTGAAATGCAGGAAAAATTTTGTCACACCCGCATAACAGCAGACATATTCAAAACTTGCACGAAAGTGTTTAGCTTGATTCTATCGGACGAAATATGGTAAATTCATATTCAACACCAATTCGTTGCCGACTTCCGTCGTATGAATTTCATGCAGTTCGATGTGACGATTCCGAAATCCGAACAAAATCCGGAACTTGCGAAGAAAATCATCGTACGAGAACCGGATGGGCTCATACGGTCACTGGCTACGCGTAAATTTACTAAATCTCCGAAAATGGAAGCTGCGAAAGAACAGACTCGTCGTGATCTGGACAGTGTCGCGACATTCATGTCTGAAAGCGGCTACCTTCCATCGACGAGTAACAGAATTCTGCTGAAAAATCTTCGCGAAGTATAACGAATTACGCAAGCTGAACAACTGTCGTCAAGTCGGGCATAAAAGTTTCGGACTCCGATAGAAACAAAGGAGGGCATACGAAAGCCGTATGCTCTCCCTTGTTCTCGATTTTTACACCAAAAGCGTCATCGCTTCGTCTATTCGGTCGTTCCCGAACGAATCCAGATAGATTTGTCGATAATCGTTTGTGCTTCGGTATTGATCCTGCAATTCATCTCTTTGCGAGTCTTGTGCCGCGCGTATACGAGACGTCCGTCTCGGATGTTTGAACGTCTCAGACAAGCGATGTCGCAAAAATTGATACCGGCCATAAAGTAAGAAAACAGAAATATATCTCGTGCGAACTCTGCGCGATCGAATAAGTCGAGTGCCATCAGACGATGGATATCCGTTTTCGAAATGGCTCGTTTTCTGGTCGATGTCCATAAACGACCGAGTCTGAAATGTATGAACGGATTATCTTCGGAAGAAAAGATCTTCTCTTCCGAAGCACGATTGTAAACGGCTCTAAGTACACTGAATTTCGTGGCGATGCTGTTGTCCCGATTCCCTTTTCGTCTCAAAAACAGCTCGAAATCGCGCAAAAGCGACAGCGTAATCTCCTCGAAACGCATATCCTGCGGATGAAACTGCCCCCACAAAGAATAAGTGACGTGATATTTCGAAGCCGTACCGTACTTGTCCACCGACTCCATACGTTCGATCATTCGGTAGAAATACCTGCCGACCGTACAATCGATACGCACTTGCGACGGTTCGAGCAGCGTATCGAAGTTAACGTCTATCTCCAATGCTTCGAGACGGCGTATCTTTTTGTAATACTCGTTCAACGTCTGATATAGCCGAAGTTATAGCGCCCGGCAATCGGGACAGCCACAGGTCATGACTGTAACTCTTAGTCCCATTCCAAGGGATTGACGGTCATACCCAGCGCAACGGTCTTGGTCTGCCTCCGGTGCGTGAAACGGAGCGCCAACGGAACCCGGCCGTTGCGATTGACGGCATCTTTTCTACATACGATTTTGATTTTCATGCGATTCGCTGTTGTGCGAACGGCAGGCTATTCTCAGTAAAACGTGTAAAACATGCTGTAAAACAACGACCCGAAAATCCGTATTCTGTCATCGGTTTGCGAAGATCCATGCAATTCCGAAATCCCCGCCCATTGTCCGTGCAAGTGCGACAACTGACTGAATATCAAAATAAAAAGACAGCCATTTCTGACTGTCTTCATGAGCGGAAAACGAGACTCGAACTCGCGACCCCAACCTTGGCAAGGTTGTGCTCTACCAACTGAGCTATTTCCGCAA
>JAIECQ010000146.1 GCA_029068395.1 Rikenellaceae bacterium | reverse complement strand
CCCCCGCAAAAGCATCTCGGTTAAATGAAAGTATGCGCTTTCGTTTCACTCAGACCGCCTCCGGTGCGGGATGGGCCGGCGCCAGCGCTGGCCTCATTGGTGAGTGTAGGGGTGTGATGAAATTGGGCCGTGAGGCGTGAAACAGGCGGGGCGCTTTGGCTGTAGCCCTTGGTAAGGCTTTATAGCTTGTGTTTTAGCTTGGCGTCTGTGATGGCGGGGCGGTTGCTTGGGCGCGCACCTAACGCCCCTTTAGCCTGAAGGAGCCACGGGCCGAGCCTGCGGAGGCAAGCGTGAAAGTGAGGTGCATCACCGCCGTGACTTAGTCACTGCCTACAATCACTTGGCGGGGTTACGGGCCTCCGCGGGGTGAGGGTCGGCCCGTTGCGGCTCGTACCTCGCCGCCCTGCCGGCGCGGAAGCCATGCGGTACAAAAGCCTACCGGCGCAAAAAGCTATGCGGGCCAAAGCTTTCCAAAACAAAA
The DNA here is from genome assembly GCA_029068395.1 of Rikenellaceae bacterium. GTDB lineage: Bacteria > Bacteroidota > Bacteroidia > Bacteroidales > Rikenellaceae > CASDZP01. The sequence goes on along the minus strand of JAIECQ010000146.1, from coordinate 9,738 downwards.
AAACTACCTAGCCTCAAAACTCTGCCGCCCAACCAATAATGCCCCTCTAATTCCGTGGAGTTTCCCGCTGTCGGTTACCGCCTCAACTCGGCCGGTTCGTTGTACAGTGCGGGTACGTGGGGCTACTATTGGTCGTCAGTTATTAATGGTTCTAACGGCGCGTACTACCTGTCCTTCAATGGCAGTGATTTGAACGTGGGCGACAGCGGTAAGCGTGTCGGTCATAGCGTGCGTTGTGTCCGCTAAATATTAATACTTTGGTTCTTTGATTTCTTTGATTCTTCCCCGAGGGCTGCGTAAGGGTCAGGTGAGTGCGATAGCGGTTTGGGCTGTCAATGTCTCTAAATTCAATGTCTTTCAATTCAAAGTCTCTCACTCACGAGCTGGCTCAATCACTCGAAGGTCCACACTCAGAGGTAATCATTCAAAGTCCAGTCACATTCAAAGGTCCATCGATCAAAGTATATGTCACTAAGTCAAACTCATCGTTTAAAGGCTATTGGCGGCAAATAAGCAGCGGCGCCTTAACTTAAGGCGCCGCTGCTTATTGTGTGTATGGTTTGTGTTATGCGTTTTTGGTTACTCTTTCGAGTCTCTTCATGATAGCGAAGATGAAGAGCGCCGATATGAGGCAGCATACCACCAGTACGGCCCACAACTGCCACAGTTCCAGGTGGCTCCACAACTTGCCAATGATTGCGACCAGATAGTTGCCTATGGCTGTTGCTGCCAGCCATCCGCCCTGCATCAGACCTTTGTACTGGGGAGGTGCCACGCGAGAGACGAACGACAGACCCATGGGGCTGAGGAAAAGCTCAGCGATGGTGAGGGTGAAGTATGTGCCTATAAGCCAGTTGCTTGATACGAGTGTTTCGCTCACGCCACCGGTGTTGACCAATGAGCTGGGAGCGGGCAGGTTAAGTGACCCGAGTATAAGGATGGTGAATCCGACAGCGGCAACGAACATACCGATGCCGATCTTGCGGGGAGCAGAAGGCTCTTTGCCTTTGGCGGCCAGCTTGGTGAATATGCTCACAATCACGGGAGTCATGATTATGATAAAGAAGGGGTTGAACTGCTGGAAGATTTCGGGACCAATCTTGATGCTGTCGCTGCCTATTACGAAGTGATAGAACAGGGCGGTGCAAGCTATGCCGGCAGCGGCGACGAGACCTGCGACGGCCTTGCCTTTTTTGTCTTTAGACTGTACGAGGTTGAGTATGCCATAGAATGCCACTATAATGAATATCATGGCGGGCAGCGAGAACCACAGGCGGTTTGCGCCGGTTATTATCTTATCGGTATAGTCGCGCGCGAAGAATGTCATGGTAAGGCCATTCTGGTGGAATGACATCCAGAAGAATATGACCACTGCAAACACGAGGCAGAGGGCGGTTATGCGCTCTTTAACCTGCGATTTGGTAAGCTCTACGGTGTGGCTCTCAGCGGGGTTGGCTTTCTCGGCCTTGGCCTGTTGTGCTGCGGTTACGTCGGCGGCTTTATAGCTCTTTCTGAAGGCGAGGAAGATGGTCATAGAGACGATGAGCGAGAGGCAGGCGACGCCGAAGCCCCAGTTGTATGCTCCCGAGAGCTTGGTTATATAAGAGTTGGCAAACTCTTGGAGCGACTCCATGTTAGTGATGACATGGCCTTGTGCCGCTGCCAATGACTGTAGCTGTGATATGCCGTCGGTGTTTATCTGTCCGTTGATGAGCTGGTGTGCAAGCGCGGGTATCTTAGCCTCGTAAACGAGTCCGTCCTGCGAGAGGAAGAAGTTGGTCACCGCCGTGGCTGCCGAGGGGGCGAAGAAGGCGCCGATGTTGATGCACATGTAGAAGATGCTGAATGCCAGGTCGCGTTTGTCGCTGTAACGGGGGTCGTCATAGAGGTTACCCATGAGCGCCTGTACGTTACCTTTGAACAGACCGGTACCCAAGGCTATGAGGGTCAGTGAGCCGAACATAGCCAGCTTGGCCATGGTGTCGGTGCCTGAGGGTATGGCAAGCAGGAAGTAGCCCGTGAACATTATCGCGATACCGATAATGATGGTCTTGCCGTAACCGAGCCATTTGTCGGCTATGATACCGCCGAACAGGGGCAGGAAGTATACCGCTGCCAGGAAGATGCCGAAAATATCACTCGTCTGGTTAGAGGTGAAACCGAATTTTGCCTGTATGAACAAGACGAAGATCGCAAGCATGGTGTAATAACCGAACCGCTCGCCCATGTTGGCTAACGAAAGGATGAATAGTCCTTTGGGGTGTCCTTTAAACATGATTTATTTGGATTATTGTTAGTAATTTACAAGGTTCTTCATGTAATTGTTTTGTCGGTTGCGCCTTGGTGTCACTGTTGCCGCACCCATCTCTATTCCTCTCACCTGTGCCTCCATGTCTCCCCATTGTCGCCACTTATTGCTCTCGCTTGTTAGCTTCCCCTTTTGGCTCCTCCGCCCCCACTTGTTATCGCCCTGTCTCCTTTCCGTCCACGACAGATTTTGAGGTTCGCTTACGAATGCAAATATATCAAAAAATATGAAATATTTAATAAAGGGAGCTATTTTCAATAGAAGTTTATGTCTGTTGTGGTTATATGTTGCGAACGGTTATCTTTGACCCGTTAAAAGTTCTGATTTTTTCACTGCCGTCGCCGGTGATTCCGTCTTGTCGTTGTGCTGGTGTAAGTAGCTGTATGTCAGTATGTGTTTGATGGCGGATGACTTCACTGCCTCTTGATGTGAAGGGGTGGGACGCTGCCGGCTGCTGTGGTGACGAATGAAGACTCTCTCTATCCCGCATGTTTCACCGACGGGTGAACAGCGTGAAATTAGTTGCCGGTTAAAGAGTGCGTTATCGTCTAATTTACAGATATATAGTGTGAAGAGAAACGGGTATGTGCGGTAATCGTAGCAAAAATAAGTGGACTAATATTGCTTTTGTACTAAAATTGTGCTATTTTTGTAATCAATTGCAGCATTTGGAGATGTTGCATGTAGTAAAAAATGATTTGAAGAGGTTGACAACAAAGCGAATGACGCCTTTGGAAAAGGCTTAAAACATAAATAGGGTATTCTTCGTTCGACAAAACTGCTAGCAAACGGCGAACTGTAACCTTTATTACGAGAATACAATTTGTACCACAAAAGCGTGGGTACAACTTGTCGTAATAAAAGGTTTCCTAGCAGTTCCCTTAGAACGGACAATGTTGTCCCACGCCATTTTTTTATCAGGTTTTCGGACAATTCAGCTCGCTCCTTTTCCTTGTCCGTGCATCCGTTAGGTTCGGTCATCATGTGTGATAATGCAGAGTCTTGCCCTGTGTCACCGCCCGCATAATCAAAGCGAAAGCCTCACCGCCTAAAAAGAGATCGTCTCAAAATATTTTCTGAAGAATATTATTGATTAGCCAAGACAATCACTCTTATATGGGCGGTGAGGCTCTTTTTGCCTGTTGTCGTCGTGCATGAGCCTTGCACTATTGCGCTTTGCCTGTGTACGACTTCAACTATAAAATCCAAAGATCAAACTAACAAACGTTTTAGGCGGCTTGGTTTGTGTGTCAAGCTGCCGCAAGCTCCACTCAGGCGCCTCCGACATGGCCTTTACAGGCACCCTCTCACTGTCGGAGGCCGGGAGATAGAACCCAAAAAGAGCGGCCCGGCCTGCAAAGGCTCTCTTGCGCATAGTCTGCTCTTTGCCCGAGAGCGGCACCTTGCGGACAAAGAACAGTAAGGTGTCGTCTCTTACTTTTTAAGAGCCGCTATCTGTTGTTCCAACGCCTCTATCTTTTTCTCGGCATCGGCCTTTTTGGCATGCTCCAACGCAACCACCTTTTCGGGAGCCGACTCGACAAACCGCGCATTTGAGAGCTTCTTCATGACGCTGTCGAGAAACCTGCGTGCGTAATCGAGGTCGGCGGTAAGCTTGGCAAGCTCGGCATCGAGGTCGATAGAGTCGCTGTTGATGGGCACGAAATATTCAAAGCCTTTGACTATAAACGACATGGCGCTATCGGGCTTGCGGTCGGCAGGTGTTATGGCTTCGAGGGCGGCCATCTTGGCGATGACGCAATCATAGCGTGAGGCTACAGCTCCGCCGCCTATGACCGTGAGGGTCAGCTTCTCACGCATGGGAATACCTTTCTCTTTGCGTATGTTGCGCACCGACGACACTATCTCCTTGACTAACTCCATATCGGCGACAATGCCATGGTCTGTGTCGCCGGCCTCGGGGGCGGACTGTGTCATGATGCTGTCGTCCTCTTTGCGTTCGGCGATAAAGTGCCACAGCTCTTCGGTGATGAAGGGCATGAACGGGTGGAGCATCTTGAGCAGCTTGTCGAAGAAGTTCGTTGTCGCATTGAATGTTGTGCGGTCTATGGCCTGTCCGTATGCCGGCTTGACCATCTCAAGGTACCAGCCCGAGAACTCGTCCCAGAAGAGGCGGTATATCATCATCAGCGCCTCTGATATGCGATAGTCGGCAAAGGCGGCGTCTACCTGGGCGATGGTGGCGTTGAGCTTGGCCGTGAACCATTTGACCGCCAAGGCGGCGCTGTCGCAAGCGGCCATGTTGTCATCGACACTCCAGCCCTGCACTAAGCGGAAGGCGTTCCATATCTTGCCGCAGAAGTTGCGTCCTTGCTCTATGAGCGACTCGTCGAATATGAGGTCGTTGCCGGCCGACGAGCATAGCATCATGCCCATGCGTACGGCGTCGGCGCCATATTGGGCTATGAGGTCGAGCGGGTCGGGAGAGTTGCCTAACGACTTGCTCATCTTGCGCCGTTTGTTGTCGCGCACGGTACCTGTCAGATATACGTTCTTGAAGGGGAAGGTGCCGCGGTATTCGTAACCGGCTATTATCATGCGCGCCACCCAGAAAAAGAGTATGTCGGGGGCGGTGACAAGGTCAGAGGTGGGGTAGTAATACTTTATCTCGTCGTTGTCGGGTTCGAGTATGCCGCCGAATACCGATATGGGCCACAGCCATGACGAGAACCAGGTGTCGAGCACGTCGGGGTCTTGTCTGAGGTCGTCGATGACAAGAGAGCTGTCGCCGCTCTTCTCTTTGGCCAGTGCGAGGGCCTCTTCGGCGGTCTCGGCCACCACGAAGCCTCCGCCGGGCAGATAATAGGCCGGTATGCGCTGCCCCCACCACAGCTGGCGCGAGATGCACCAGTCCTTGACGTTCTCCATCCAGTGGCGGTATGTGTTCTTGAACTTGGCGGGCACAAGGGCCACGGTGTCGTCGAGCACCGCTTTCAGGGCGGGCTTGGATATGTCGCCCATGCTGAGGAACCACTGCATTGACAGTTTAGGCTCTATGACGCATGAGGTGCGCTCTGAGAAGCCTACCTTGTTGTCGTAATCCTCAACCTTCTCCAGAAGAGAGGCGGCGGCAAGGTCTTCGGCTATCCTGTCGCGCAGCACGAAGCGGTCCATGCCCACATACATGCCTGCCTTGTCGCTTATGGTGCCGTTGTCGTTGAATATGTCGATGACTTCAAGGTTGTATTTCTCGCCCAACATATAGTCGTTGACATCGTGGGCGGGGGTGACTTTGAGGGCGCCGGTACCGAACTCCATGTCTACATAGTCGTCGGCGATGATGGGTATGGCGCGTCCTACTATGGGCACTATGACACGCTTGCCGTGCAGGTGCTTATAGCGTTTGTCGTCGGGATGCACGCACAGGGCCGTGTCGCCGAGGATGGTCTCGGGACGGGTGGTGGCGACGGTGAGGTATTCATCGCTGCCCTCGACGAAATATTTGAGGTAGTACAGCTTGCTGTGCACGTCTTTGTAAACCACCTCTTCGTCAGAGAGGGCTGTGAGCGCCTCGGGGTCCCAGTTGACCATGCGAACGCCGCGATATATCTTGCCTTTGTTGTAGAGGTCGACAAATACCTTTATCACCGAGCGGCTCATGTCGTCGTCCATGGTGAACTTGGTGCGCGACCAGTCGCAAGAGGCGCCCAGCTTTTTGAGCTGTTCGAGTATGATGCCGCCGTGTTTTTCTTTCCACTCCCAGGCATGTTTCATAAACTCGTCACGGGTGAGTGACGATTTGTCTATGCCTTCGGCCTTGAGCTTGGCCACCACCTTGGCCTCTGTGGCTATAGAGGCGTGGTCGGTGCCGGGGACCCAGCAGGCGTTGAACCCTTTCATGCGGGCACGGCGCACCAGCACGTCCTGGATGGTATTGTTGAGCATGTGGCCCATGTGAAGAATGCCGGTGACGTTGGGCGGAGGTATCACGACCGTGTAAGGCTTGCGCCCGTCGGGTGATGATTTGAAAAGGCCGTTGTCCATCCAATGGCGATACCATTTGTCCTCACATTGAGAGGGGTCGTACTTTGAGGGAATCTCCATGTCTCTGTCCGTTGATGAGTTGTCTGTTTTTTTTGAAACACGCCTCTTTGGCGCGCTCCCGTTTGTTTTATACGGGAAAAGTCTACAAATATAATTATTATCGTACAAACAATTGCAATGGTGCCGATATTTTATTTGCTGCCATTTACGTGTCAGGCTCTGGCGGCACCTGCTTTTGCCGGTGGATAATGCAAGATTGGCACGGCTTTTGGCACAGGGTAAAAGAGACTCCGTAAGGGGCGGTTTGTTGTCGGAACGGTCAAGATATGACGATTCGACTGACATTATGTCATGCCCGCATGACAATCACGGTCAATGGCACTATTATTGCACATGACTTTTTGGCATTAACCGGGCAAACTGTTTACTTTGTCATTTAAAATTGGATATGAGCAAGAAATATAAGAAAATAGATGAAGAGCTGTCTAATATGTCGGATATGATAGACAAGGATACGGCCTTTGTGCCCGTATTCTCGGAAGAGGACGAGACGGCGGTGGAGATACCCGAGGTGTTGCCCATCCTTACTTTGAGAAGCTCGGTTCTTTTCCCGGGTTCAATAACGCCCATAACGGTGGCGCGCAATAAGTCGGTAAGGTTAGTGCGCGACATTGAGCGTCAGGGTGCCCTGCTGGGGGCTGTGCTCCAGAAAGATTCTTCCATAGACGAGCCTTCGCCGGAAGACCTTTACAAGATAGGCACCGTGGCCCGCATAATCAAGACTCTTGAGATGCCTAACGGCAACATGACGGTGATACTGCACGGTATCGAGAAATTTGAGGTGACCGAATATGTCGCTTCAGAGCCTTATTTCAAGGCCGCAGTGCGCGTGTTGCACGACATTGTGCCCGAGAAAGACAACGTCAAGTTTGATGCCTTGATAGAGTCGGTCAAAGATATAGCCATCAATATCATCAACCTGACGCCGTCGGTGCCCAAAGAGGCCACCTTTGCTATCAAGAACATTGACAACAAGAAGGGGGTGATAAACTTTATCAGCTCCAACATAGAGATATCAGACTCCGACAGGCAGCGTCTGCTCGAAGCCCCGGGTTTGCTCACGCGCGCGCAACGTCTTTTAGAGATACTCGTGCGCGAGCTTCAGTTGTTGCAGCTCAAAACAGAGATACAGCAGCGCGTCAAGCAGGAGATAGACGCCCAGCAGCGCGAGTATTACCTCCAGCAGCAGATACGCACCATTCAGGAGGAGCTGGGCGGTGACCCCGTTGACCGTGAGATTGACGAGATGCGTTACAAGGCCCGGAAAAAGAAATGGAGCCGTGAGGTTGCCGAGCTGTTTGAAAAAGAGCTTCTTAAGCTCGAACGCATGAACCCGGCAGTGGCAGAGTATTCCGTGCAGATGAACTACCTGCAACTGATGCTCGACCTGCCGTGGCAGAGCGTGACCAAAGACAACCTCGACCTTACAGGCGCCCGCAAGCATCTCGATGCCGACCATTACGGGCTGGACGATGTCAAAGACCGCATACTCGAACACTTGGCCGTGTTGAAACTCAAAGGAGACCTTAAGTCTCCGATATTGTGCCTTTACGGTCCTCCGGGCGTGGGCAAGACATCGCTCGGCAAGTCGGTGGCCGCATCGCTCAAACGTAAGTTCGGACGCATATCGCTCGGCGGTCTATACGACGAGGCCGAGATAAGAGGGCACAGACGCACATACATAGGCGCCATGCCAGGACGTATAATACAGACCATACGCAAGTGCGGCTCGTCTAACCCCGTCATTATTCTCGACGAGATAGACAAGGTGACCTCTTCAAATCACGGCGACCCCGCCTCGGCTCTGCTTGAGGTGCTCGACCCTGAGCAGAACACCACATTTCACGATAACTACCTCGACGTGGAGTATGACCTCTCGAAGGTGCTCTTCATAGCGACGGCCAACAATGTGGCCAACATATCACCGGCATTGCGTGACCGCATGGAGATGATCAACGTGTCGGGATATCTGTTGGAAGAGAAGGTCAAGATAGCCCTCTCGCATCTGTTGCCCAAGCAGCTGGAGGCGCACGGCGTCAAGGCGCGTCAGCTTAAGTTGTCGGCAGAGGTGGTAGAGAAGGTAATATCTGAGTACACACGTGAGTCGGGTGTGCGCACCCTCGACAAGCTGATAGCCAAGATAGTGCGTTACAGAGCCAAGCAGATAGGTTTTGACGAGAAATTCAAACCCACGGTGACGGCCGACGACATTGAGAAGATACTCGGCGTGCCCCGTTTCATCAACGAGATGTATGAGGGTAACGACATAACCGGCGTGGTTACCGGCTTGGCTTGGACAGAGGTGGGCGGCGACATATTGTACATAGAGGCCAGCTCTAACAAAGGTAAGGGCGCCCTTTCCATAACGGGCAATCTCGGCGACGTCATGAAAGAGTCGGCAACAATTGCCTTGCAGTGGGTAAAGGCTCATGCCTCCGACTTGGGTATAGACCCCGCATTCTTCGAGAACAACGATATTCACCTTCACGTGCCCGAGGGCGCCACCCCCAAGGATGGACCCAGCGCCGGAATAACGATGGTGACAGCTCTGGTCTCTATGTTGACCAATCGTAAAGTGCGCGAGCGGGTGGCCATGACTGGCGAGACAACCCTCCGTGGCAAAGTGTTGCCTGTAGGCGGACTCAAAGAGAAGATACTCGCAGCCAAACGCGCCGGTATAACCGACATAATAGTTTCCGAAGAGAACAAAAAGGATATTGGCGAAATAAAAGAAGAGTACATAGACGGACTATCTTTCCATTACGTCAAAACCCTCGAACAAGTACTCGATAAAGCACTGCTTTAATGCCATTGCAGCCACTGCCGTTTTGTATTACTGGCACTGCCTCCGGCGGCCCTTCCGGGGGAGGGGTCGCGGACCCCGTTTTGATATTTTTGAGGAACAACTAAGCGGATAAGTACGGATGTTATATATACGGCCACAAGCGGTCTTCGACACACTTGCGCCCGTATATATAACATCCGTTTTTGGCCCTTGGGCTGAGCGCCTGAAAGATATTCAACAGGGGCAGGACTCTCGACGGAAAAACGCGAAAGCAAAACAGCATTGCCGCAACCACAAGCCGCACAGCCACAACCACCGGCACAGCGGAGAGCGACCCGGAGCCTGCGGAGGGCACAGCATGAAAGTCATGAGCATCACTGCCGCTACTGATTCACCGCCCTGCATATTATTCACCGATATGCGGCCCTCCGTTTGGGGAGGCTCCGGGCCGCTCGGGCTTCGTTCCTCAGCCCGGTCACAAGGAATTTTGGCTTACGGCATACTTCGTAATGCCGGGCATGCAGCAAGCATAACAGCAGCGCAGCAACCATAACAGCACAGCCGAACCACCGGCACAGCG
>JAIECQ010000145.1 GCA_029068395.1 Rikenellaceae bacterium | reverse complement strand
CCTCCACGCCGATGAGGCCGGCGCCAGCGCCGGCCCACCGCGGTCTGAGTGCAACGAAACCGCACACTATTCCTTATGCCCGGGACGAGGCAACGAGTCCCGAGCGGCCCGGAGCCTCTCCCCACGGAGGGCCGCAGCCCCGCACAGCAATATATATGACAGTGAATTAGGAGAGGTGATGATGCACATGACTTTCATGCTGTGCCCTCCGCAGGCTCCGGGGCGCTCTCCGTTGTGCCGGTGGTTGCTGCTGTGCTGCTATGCTTCCGTGCCGCCCGTAATGCTTTGCTACGCTGCTGCTTATGGTTGCTGCTCTGCTGTTATTGTTTCTGCTTTGTTTCCGCACCCTTTCCGCCGAGAGTCATGGCCCATGTTGAATATCTTTCAGGCACAACCTCCCAGGGCCTAAAACGAAAATATGGAATAAAGGTGTGAGACGCATGTCGAAACACCTTTATTCCATATTTTCGTACTTCCGCTTAGTTGTTCCTCAAAAATATCAAAACGGGGTCCGTGACCCCTCCCCCGGAAGGGCCGCCGGAGGCAGTGCCAGCAAATCAAAACGGCAGTGTCAGCAAACCATAACCGCAGCGCCGGCAAGGCATTTCCCGCAGTTTCGGCAATACACACCGGGTGGTCGTTTGCTTTTGACATAGCTTATAGTTATCTTTGAAAGCCATCAAACTGCGTTTCAAAGCGCGATAAACGTAAAAAAACAACTTGAGACATGAAAAAGCTCCTTTTATTGCTTGGCATACTCTTTCTTGCAGGAGAGCTCTGCGCCCAAAAAGCAGACAATAAACTGCAACTCATTCCGCAGCCGCAATCTGTAACGCTGACCTCGGGCAGAGGCGTCCACTATCTGGACCTGACACACATAGTGCCGGACGATGATATGACCACTCCTCCGTTGGGAACCATGCTCGACATACTCCCCCGTGCTCCACGAACAGGCAAAGCCATCCGCCTGTGCCTCACCGACCAAAACGTCCCCTCTTCTGATGAGGGATACTCTCTTGAGGTCAACAACCAAGGAGTACGCATCTCTGCCCGCACCATGAAAGGCATCTTCTATGGCTGCCAGACGCTGGAGCAGCTTATGGAAGACAGTCGCGATTTCAACACCCCCATCCCTGCCATGCAAATCACCGATTATCCGGCCATCTCTTATAGGGCAGTGCATTTCGACGTCAAACACCACTTAGATCGCACAGACTATTACTATCGTGAAATAGACAAGCTGGCCCGATATAAAATCAACGCAATCATCTGGGAGATAGAAGACAAGCTACGTTATACCCGTCGACCCGAGATAGGCTCCCCCAACGCTATCAGCAAACAGGAGATGCAGGCGATATGCCGCTATGCCCAAGAACGCAATATCGAGATAAGCCCCCTTGTACAAGGACTTGGACACGCAGGTTTCATCTTGAAACACCACTGGGAGTTACGCGAAAACCCCAACAGCGACTGGGAGTTCTGCCCGTCCGACCCCCGCACCTATGAACTGCAATTCGACCTTTACAGAGACGCCATCGAAGCCATGCCATACGGCAAATATCTGCATGTGGGTGGCGACGAGATTACCGCCATCGGCATAGACCAACGCTGCAAAGATACCGGCAAAACCCCTTTCGAGCTGCAAATGGCATGGCTGAAAAAGGTGTGTGATTTTGCAACATCGCACGGCCGCATACCCATCTTCTGGGACGACATGCCATTGAAATACGGCGGAGTTTGGAATTTGATCAACAGCACTGAAAGCGAAGATAAAATCGCAGCCAAATGGAACGACGAAAAGCTCAATGCCGGCATCGAACTGTTTCCCAAAGAATGCGTCTACATGCGCTGGTATTACGGCGGCGCCATCACGCCGGGACAGCAACGCATACTGCAATGGTACCACAACAAAGGACTCAAAGTGATGGGAGCCACCGCCGCCAGCTATGGCAATTCACCATTCATGCCCCGCGAAAACTCGCTTGCATCATACATCAAAGATTTCAGCCGGCTGGTTGCAGAAAACCGACTCGAAGGCATCCTGTCTACCGCATGGGACGACGGCTCGCCCCACCCCGAGACCGTATGGCGCGGATACATAGCACAGGGCGAATATGGCTGGAACCCCACAGCCCGATCTGTCGAAGCCTTCAAGACGGCACACGCCCAACGAGAATACGGCTTCCACCCCAACGACAACCGCATGACCTTCCTGGATGAATTGGAGCAAGAGGCATACTTCTTCGACAACGCCTTGGTCGACGCAGGAAGACGCAATCCGGCCTGGGGCACCACCTCCTTCACCCTTATAGGACTGCCCGACCCCACTGCACCAGGAGCCTGGAGCCGCACCTATCAGTCAAAAATAGAGCAAGCCAAAACAGAAGCCAAGCGGCACGCAAAGATATGCCAAGGCATCAAAGAGGCCAAACAACATGCCTTGCGCAACCGTTACACATTAGAGATATACGAACAGAACAACCACCTGTTCAACTTTCCTCCCCGCCTGATACTGGCCTTACATTACTATGACACCGCTGCAAACGATACAGACAGACAAACGGCATTGCAACAAATAAATAAAGTATGCGACGATTTCTCAACCTTGAGGAAACAACTGGAAGAGACCTATTCGCAAACACGCTTCATGCAACAACCCGAAGGATATATCGCCGACCAAAACCACCACAACCATCTTGCCGCCAAAACCAATAACAGCGACTGGTGGTATTATTACGAGATACCCATGGTAAGAAAGACCCGAACATGGGCCAACTCCCTTATCGCCCGATAAAAACCACGAGTGCCGTTGCGTGTACAACTAACCGCAACGGCACCTGCCTGTTTGTCAGCATGCCACGCCCTGCTTTGCGCCCCCCAAGCACAACTCTTGGCGGACACAACGCACACAAATCCGCACTCAACTGCGACCATCTACCTCATAATCCGCGTCGAGCAACCAACCGTCAGTGTTGCAGTTACCGACAGCCGGAAACTACACTGAATCAGAGGAGTTACTATTGTTTTTACCGGCTGTTTTGCCCCAGCATGGTTTGTGCCGATATGGTGACGGACTTTGTGATTACTGCTATTGCAATATTTTCTCTTGTCTGTTTGCGCCGGCAGGCTGTCAGAAGAGGCCTGTGCCCCATCGGGTAAGAATCAAAGAAATCAAAGAACCAAAGTATTAATATTTAGCGGACACAACGCACGCTACGACCGTCCTGCTCGTCG
>JAIECQ010000144.1 GCA_029068395.1 Rikenellaceae bacterium | reverse complement strand
CTCAGGGCCAAAAACGAAAGATATGGATAAAGGTGAGAGACGATAGTCGAACGCCTTTATCCATATCTTTCGTACTTATGTTCTTAGTTGTTCCTCAAACATATCAAAACGGGGGTCCGCGACCCCTCCCCCGGAAGGGCCGCCGGAGGCAGTGCCAGCAATAGAATACCGGCAGTACCAGCAAACCAAAACGGCCGTGTCAGCAAAATAACGACAATACCAGCAAACCCGGTAGGGAATGCAAGCATTAACCTCACGATAATAACAAAATAAGCCATCCAGACGGATGGCTTATTTTGTTATTATCGTGAGGTTATTCGCCTTTGCGGAGGGATTTTTGAGCGGCGTAACTGATCTTGAGGGCGTTTGCCTTGCGAAGTTCTTGTTTTACGTCGGTTATAAGACCCATCCTCATATCCTTATGTGCCTTGATATTGACGGTCATATAGGGGCGGTCGGCCTCGCTTACCTTATCGCGTTCTGCGGCGATAAAGTCGAGAATTTCTTCTTTGGTTTTGAAGGTGTCGTTGAGTTGTATGCGCGGTGAGTCGCCCCATTTGGCGGCTAATGCGCGTGTTGGGGGGCCTATATAGATATAGCTCACCAGTGATTTTTTCTCTAACTTCTGCACTTCGGTTGCTTCAGGGAGCTGCACCTGAACCTTCAGCTCTGTTTCACGCATGACCGTGGTGGTCATGAAGAAGAACAAGAGCATGAATATCACGTCAGGAAGTGACGATGTCGATATTGCGGGGACTGTTTTGCCCCCCTTTTTCTTCATTACTGCCATTATTTCTTCCCTCCTGTCATATCGCGCGGTTCGGCCTCAGATATACGCAGAGGTATTGCCTTTTGTATGGCTTTTTTCTCTGCATCTCCAAGCTCTTCGAACTTCTTGCCCATGAATTTATCGGCAGACAGTTCGTCACGCAATTCGTTAAATGCCCTTACCAGTTCGTTCTGCACACGCATGTACATATCGTAGCTGGTGGCGCGGTCATTCTGAAGCGAAACAAGACCTTTCCCGACGGGATACTCTCCAATCAGGTCAATCTTCTCCACCGCTTTCTCTGGCATGTCGTCGCGGTTTTGGGGGTTGAGTATAAACTCCTTAACGATGCTGTTAAGCTCCTCAACCTGCGCCAGTTTCGACTGAACCATCAGTCGGTCGTGCGCGTCGACAAACACCAAGAGAGTATTCCTCTTATTGACTTTATTGGTCTGCTGTTTCTCAGATGGGTCGATATAGGGAGGCAACATACGTTGCAGACCCGAGTCGACATTCATCGTCGTTGAGACCAGATAGAAGATCAAAAGCAAGAAAGCGATGTCGGCCATTGAGCCTGCGTTGATTTCTTGAATTTTTCTTGACATTATCCGGTGATTTAGTCGCCCTTAAGGGGCTGTTTCGCGGTTATTTAAATAATTTGTAAACCTCTGTTACAACGATCGACAAGATCGCGATGCCAAAGGCGATGTAAGTGGTGATCAAGCCCGTGTCGCTCAGGCGAAGCTCCGTCGGGTTAACATAGGTGTTAGACGGGGTGCTAACCGGAGTGGCATCAGAGAGAGCGTACGCGATCAAGACAATCACCGCAACTATTGCCAGGCCGATAAGCGAACGTACGGCCGATTTGGGATTTTTTGCAATGTTGAATATGGGAAGCACCACAACCGCAGCCAACGCCATACCGATCATCGCATAAGTCCATCTCAGCATCATGTCAACCTCCGGCTGAGGCTCTGACCCCTGCGAAAAGAAGGGGATCGCCACAATCAAGACAGAGATGACAATCAACGCGATTCTTATGATTGATAAGTATTTCATGATTTTTTCGGTGGTTTTAAAATGTAAAAACCTAAACTTGCCCGAAGGCTGTTAATTAGCGGTTCTTCTGGTTGTATTTGGTGATGATGTCCATCAGAGAGATAGAAGAGTCTTCCATGCTCAGCACCAAACCGTCAATCTTGGCAACAAGATAGTTATAGAACAACTGGAGGATGATAGCGACGATAAGACCGCCCACGGTTGTAAGAAGGGCCACTTTGATACCGCCAGCCACGAGGGTGGGCGATACGTCACCTGCTACGGTGATAGAGTCGAACGCCTCGATCATACCCACGACCGTACCCAAGAACCCGAGCATGGGGGCAAGAGCGATGAACAAAGAGATCCAAGAAAGACCGCTTTCAAGCTGACCCATCTGAACAGAGCCATAAGAGACAACAGATTTCTCAACTACCTCGATACCCTCGTTGTAACGGTCAAGACCCTGATAGAAGATGCTGGCAACAGGGCCGCGGGTGTTGCGGCAAACCTCTTTGGCAGCCTCTACGCCCTGAGTGTTCAATGCCTCTTCAACCTTAGCAAGAAGCTTTTTCGTGTTGGTGGTGGCCAAGTTGAGATAAATGACACGCTCAATGACGATTGCCAAACCGATGATCAGACAGAGCAGAATCGGAGCCATCCAGCCTGCACCACCGTCGAGGAACTGCGATTTCAGTATCTGGTGCATGGGTTCGCCTTCAACATCCGTTTCAGAAACCTCGCTTACGGCAACAACCTCTTCGGTAGCCACCGTGGCTGAATCTTCACTTTGTGCGAAAGCCGACGCAGAAGAGAAGGTGAGTGCACCTGCAACTGTCAAGATTGCAAAAAGTTTTTTCATGATAAAAACAATTGTTTTGAATTAGTACTCCTTTTAACTGATTTATAATTGCTTGTTTTATTTACCCGTAAAGAACGTTAACGCATTGTAACACACTTGCTTATCGCTGCATAAAAAGCCTCGGGAGCCTTGTCCCCCCAGCGTGAGCATGCCTAAACAATAAACAAAGATACGATTATTTATAATAACTCGTATCTGTTAATGCAATAATTTTTTCACTTTGTAATCATTTTTCAAAAAAAACCATCGTTTATCTGCTTTGTCATCACTCCTACTAATGTTTTACTGACACTGCGGATGATGGTGTGTCGTCACTGCCGTTTCGGTTTGCCGGAACTGCGGATGATGGTTTACTGGCACTGCCTCCGGCGGCCCTTCCGGGGGAGGGGTCACGGACCCCGTTTTGATATGTTTAAGGGCAAACTAAGCGGATAAGTACGAAAAAGAGGAGTAAAGGTGTTTCGACTTGGGTCTCACACCTTTACCCCTCTTTTTCGTTTTTGGCCTTTGGGCTGAGTGCCTGGAAGATATTCAGCATGGGCCATGACTCTCGACGGAAAAGGGTGCGGAAACAAAGCAGAAAACATAACAGCAGGGCGGCAAAGCATAACAACAGCACGACAAAGCATGGCGGGCAGCACAGCCGCAACCACCGGCACAACGGAGAGCGGCGCGGAGCCTGCGGAGGGCACAGCAAGAAAGTCATGTGCATAATCACCGTCCCTGATTCACTGTCATATATATTGCTGTGCGTGGCTGCGGCCCTCCGTTTGGGGAGGCTCCGGGCCGCTCGGGCTTCGTTCCTCAGCCCGGGCACAAGGAATTCTTGCTTACGGCATACTTCGTAATGCTGGGCATGCAGCAAACATAACAGTAGCGCGGCAACCATAAGCAGCACAGCCGCAACCACCAGCACAGCGGAGAGCGACCCGGGGCCTG
Source organism: Rikenellaceae bacterium (assembly GCA_029068395.1). Lineage (GTDB taxonomy): Bacteria > Bacteroidota > Bacteroidia > Bacteroidales > Rikenellaceae > CASDZP01. The sequence continues at coordinate 1,604 of JAIECQ010000144.1, read as the reverse complement.
CGGAGGGCACAGCGAGAAAGTTATGTGCATCACTGCCGTGACTGATTCACCGCCATACATATTAATCACCGATATGCGGCCCTCCGTTTGCGGAGGCTCCGGGCCGCTCGGGCTTCGTTCCTCAGCCCGGACACAAGGAATTCTTGCTTACGGCATACTTCGTTATGCCGGTGATAAGGAATAGTGTGTGGTTTCGTTACACTCAGACCGCCCTGCCGGGTTTTCTGCCGGTGCGGGGTGGGCCGGCACCAGCGCCGGCCTTACGTGGTGAGTGTAGGGGCGTGATGAAATTAGGCCGTGAGGCGAGAAACAGGCGGGGCGCTTTAGCTGTTGCTTTTGGCAAGGTTTTGTGGCTTGTAGTTTGGCTTTACGCCTGTGCTGGTATAGCGGCTGGCTGGGTTACGCACCTAACGCCCCTTTAGCGTGGAGGAGCCACGGGCCGAGCCTGCGGGGGCAAAGTGTGAAAGTGACGCGCATAACCGCCGTGACTTAGTCACTGCCTACAATTACGTGACGGGATTACGGGCCTCCGCGGGGGGCGGCGAGGCCCGTTGCGGCTCGTACCTCGCCGCCCTGCCGGTGCAAAAGTCTGGCTGAACAAAAGCCATGATGCCACATCCGGCAACAACGGCACTCCAGATAAAAATTTTGTCCCGGGTAGGGGAAGCATAGCTCCTCGTGCACTGGGGCGTATTTCTCATAAGCAAATAGTGGATTAAAATTTCATGTCTTTATAGACAGTTCAACCCACTGAATTGTTCACTCAGACCAGGTTGCAATTTAATTGTTTTGAGTACGGAGATAATCTTCTATTTCAATTTTTGCCTGAGCGATATTAGGATTGGAGAGTATAGGAATCAATATATCAACCTCTTCAATGGGACGTTTCCACCATTTGAGTCGCTCCAACAAGTCAATCATTTCATCGTCAAATCTGCGGCGGATGACTTTTGCCGGATTGCCGACTGCTATCGAAAAAGGCGGAATGTCGGATGCAACCGTAGCATTTGTGCCAATTATGGCTCCGTCGCCTATATGTATGCCGGGCATGATTGTCACATTCTGCCCAATCCATACATCATTGCCGATGACAGTGTCACCTTTGATGGGCAATTCATCCATTACAGGTGCAATCGCACCACCCCAATCTCCTCCCATTATATAGAACGGATAGGTGGTGGCGCAATCCATCCGATGGTTGGCACCGTTCATGACGAAGGTAACTCCTTTGGCAATTGCGCAGAAGTTCCCGATTATCAACCTGTCACCGATGAATCCATAGAAATGCGTGACGTGCTCCTCAAATCTGTCAGCTCCGTCGATATCATCGTAATATGTATAATCGCCGATAATGATTCTTGGATTTTTCACCACATTCTTTATGTAGCAAAGGCTCGGAATCGCAGGGTTAGGAAATGCCTTGTCTTTGTCAGGATATATTTTCATGGTTATTGAAGTCTTTATGGATTAACGCGAGTTCGGGATAAGAAATGCTATAAAAAGTTGCCGATTCTTTTGGTAATTTTTCTGATATTTAGTAATTTAGAGGTGTCAAACAATAAATACTGTATCATGATTACCGAGAGTAAAGTTACTGAAATTTT
>JAIECQ010000143.1 GCA_029068395.1 Rikenellaceae bacterium | reverse complement strand
TCGATAAGCTGCGGTATGGCGACTATTTCGTTTTCCTTGTCTTTGAGACGTTGCTGTCCGACTACTATATGATTCTCACTGACATAGGCGTTCATGATGTAATCGCCTTTTGTTCCATGCTGTTTAGGCGATGTACCCCTGAGCTTTTTGCCGTCTATGACGACCTGCTTCTCAGCGAGCGTGTCAAGGAACTTTCGGCCATACTCAATCAGGCATTTCTCAATCTCATCGGGATTTACAGCACTCATCAGCCGCTCGAACGTGTCAGGAGACGGACTGCGGTCAGGACGGTCGGCAAGTAGACCGAAATCACGCGCCCGATAATAAACGAACTCGCTCATATCCACATAATCCTCGCCTCCGCAGATATAGGTCAGCAAGGCGATTATCAGAAGGTCGGAAAGTGCGTATGTGCAACGACCTGTAACCCGATGATCCGGTACTGTCATAAAGATTTCACTCAGCATAATCCCAGTATCCTGTTGTTGGTTTTCAATTGTAAATATACTGAAAATCTGCAAGATATGCAAATCTTGCAGCATTAAAATCAGACTGTTGCCTAATTTTTTACGCCATAGAATTACTAAGGATTTATGACTTAGGAGGGGGGGGTAAATTAATAAAATCTCGCCAAAATATATCGTCGTTGACTCAAAGCAGCCACTGCTTATTGTATAGGATTTTGTCGAGATTTTGATGCGGTTGCTCTGGTGAAAACATATTGAATAATATACAAGAAAAACCCTCCGAAAAATAGCACCTCGGGGAAGTGCAATCCCCGCAACACATTTCTCAGATGGTTTTCATTGCGAATATATGCGTTTTTTATGAAAAACCCAAATATCATAAAAAAAATTCTTTCCGATTTGCGAGTGGAGCTCTCCGATGAGTTCGACCGCAACTTTGTCCGCAAGGCCTTTTTCGACCGGCCGTGGAAGGCTCGCCGCCGATCGGGGCGCGGCTCACTGCTTACCACCACTGCACGACTGAGGCGAAGTTTGCGTTGTCGACTCTTCCTTTTGACGGATTATGGTTTCTATAACCATCGTTTCTGTCACTTGTTTTCGTTCCTGCCTCTTCTGTTCTTTATAGGCGTGTTCCGCACATCGCTTACAACAGAACCGTGTGGTACATTTTTGAGCTTCAAACTCCTTCCCGCACCACTCACAAACTTTCTTGATTCTAATGTTAGATGCAGCCATTTTTGAATTGTTTATTTCGCCGCTCATGGAGCCGATTATGTATCCCTACGTATTTCTACGTATTCCATTGTTTACATCCATCCACACACGGAAGGATCGGCTTGTCCCGGGTGTGGACGAGCAACAAATGTGGTTCAAAAATGGAGTAAAAATAGGTAGAAACGGGTTCTACCGATTAGATTGGCAATCTTCGGGTAAAAGAAAAGGCGCTCAAACTGAACGCCTTAATACTTATTTGTGCTTATAGTTACCTGTCTTTAACTGCCGGTCACTTGCCGATGCAAAACCTCGAAAAAATATTTCCCAATATTTCATCGGTGGTTATTTCGCCGGTTAGCAGGCCTAAGTGGTGGAGGGCGGTGCGCAGTTCGGCGGCTATAAGGTCGGTTGGCATGCCGTCGGTAAGGGCGGTGCGGGTGGCGCGAAGGGCGGTGCGGGTGGCGGTCAGTTGTTCTATGTGGCGTGACGATGTTATAACAACGCTCTCGGTGGTGACAATGTCGCCGAAGAGCGAGAGCAGATGCGTGCGCAGATGGTCAAGGCCGCTTCCTCTCTTGGCGCTTATGGCAATCACCTTTGCGCCTGTAGTTGAGGCGAGGGATGAGAGATGGTCGGCGCCGGGCCATGCGGGCAACATGTCGCATTTGTTGAGCAATATCACCGTGTCGGTATTGGCGGATAGGCCGGCCTCAACACGCATACGGGCAATGGCGGCCGTAAGGTCATTGGCATGACTATAGTCTGATATGTCGACGGTCAGCAAGACAACGCGGGCCTTCTGTGCCTTTTGGCGGGCCCTCTCTATGCCTATCGACTCAAGGGGATCGTCTGTTGTGCGCATGCCGGCGGTGTCGATAAACCGAAACAATACATCGCCGAGTCTCAGGGTCTCTTCGATAGAGTCGCGCGTTGTGCCGGCGATTGAAGATACGATGGCCCTCTCTTCGTTGAGCAGGGCATTAAGCAGGGTGGACTTACCCGAGTTGGGCGCTCCGATTATGGCCACAGGCACGCCCTCTTTGATAACCGAGCCTTGGGCATAAGAGTCGATAAGGCGTGTCAGTTCGTGTTCGGCGCGGTCTACAGACTCTGCAAGGCGGCTCCTGTCGGCAAACTCGACATCCTCTTCGCCAAAGTCAAGCTCCAGTTCGAGCAGCGATTGCAGATCGACCAGCTCGCCACGCAGACGGGCGAACTCTGCGGTGTAACCGCCGCGCATCTGGCTTAGTGCCAGCGTGTGGCCGGCACGGCTGTCAGAGGCTATTATGTCGGCAACAGCCTCGGCGCCAAGCATGTCCATCTTGCCGTTGACATAGGCCCTGAGCGTATATTCTCCGGGCTGAGCCGTACGGGCACCGCGGGTGATGAGCTGTGCCAAGATGCGTGACTTGATATATTCAGATGCGTGGACCGAAAACTCGACCATATCTTCGCCGGTGTATGAACGGGGAGCGACAAACTTGCTGAGCAGCAGGTCGTCGACAACCTCGCCGTCAGAGGCCACAAAGTCGCCATAAGAGATGGTAAAGGGGGCCATCTCGCATACGGAGACGCCGTTTCTGGCCCGGAAAAAGGCATCGGCAATGGAGAAAGCCTCACTGCCGCTCAATCTTATTATCGCTATGGCACCGCCGCTTCCTGTGGCAACGGCGGCTATGGTTTTGCCGTCATGTATCATCTTCGTTGAGGCAATAATGGGTTACAAAGGCTATGGTGAATAAGAAGGTCACGGCCGGCTGAAAGGCAAACGGGGCAAGGCCTATCAATGCTATGCTGTCCGCTCCTCTTATCGGCTCCGCTGCGGTTTATTCCAGTATATTGTCAACCAGCTTATACACCTTGTCGCCCCTATGCACCGGCTCGGGGGTGACAAACGAACAGCGTATGCCCTGGGGGGCCGTCTGCACCGCATTGAGGTCGACCCTTATCTCGGGGGCGAACATCTCTATGACGCCGGTGGTGTTGCCTGTTATTATAAGCTCTTCGCCCACAGAGAGGGGGGCGGCCTCAACTGCTATCTCGGCCACCGATATGTTCTTGAAAAAGTTGGTTATCTTGCCTACGTACTGGCGTTTCTTGACTGCCGACGAGCCGTAATGCCGGCTCCACTGACCCATTGTCTTGCCAAGATAATAGCCCTCCCAGAAGCCGCGGTTGAACACTGTCGAGAGCCTCTCTTTAAGCTCTTGCGCATATTCGGGGGTATAAAGGCCCTCGGAATAGGCCTTGACGGCGGCGGAATAACACTCTACGACACGTTTTACATACTCGCCGGGACGGGCGCGTCCCTCTATCTTGAAGACGCTGACGCCAGACTCTATCATCTTGTCTATGAACTCTATGGTGCACAGGTCTTTGGGAGACATTATATATTTGTTATCCACCTCCAGTTCATAGCCCGTCTCCATGTCGGTGACACGGTAAGAGCGGCGGCATATCTGACGGCAGCTGCCGCGGTTGGCCGATTTGTCGGCCTCGTGAAGGCTGAGATAGCATTTGCCCGAGACGGCCATGCACAGGGCGCCGTGTACGAACATCTCTATCTTTATAAGTTCGCCCTTGGGACCGGTGATATGCTCGCGCACGATGGCCTCGTGTATGTTTTTGACCTGCTCAAGGTTAAGCTCGCGTGCCAGCACCACAACATCGGCATAGGCGGCATAGAAACGCAGGGTCTCTATGTTGGAGACATTGAGCTGTGTGGATATGTGCACCTCAACGTTTTTAGCTCTTGCATACATGATGGCGGCCTGGTCTGATGCTATGACAGCCGTAACACCGGCCGTGGCGGCGGCGTCTATTATGGCGCGCATGTCGGCAAGGTCCTGGTCATAGAATATGCAGTTGACCGTAAGATAGCTCTTTATGCCGTGCTCTTTGCATGTCGCAACTATATTGTGCAGGTCGTCAATCGTGAAATTGAACGAAGAGGAGCTTCTCATGTTGAGCTGCCCCACTCCGAAATAGACCGCATCGCACCCCCCTTTTATTGCCGCATGCAACGACTCGTAAGAGCCTACAGGCGCCATTATCTCTATATCTTTACGCTCCATCTTATGATTACGCTCTTTTTAGTTGCGACGACCCAGCAAACCCTCGGCAAGGCTCAGAAGAGTGGCTTTGCTCTCATCGGGGCGGTCTATCGAGCCTAACACCTCTATGGCACGGTCGTAATAATGTTTTATGGCATTGCCGGCCTTCTGTCTCACCTCCACAGAGTCGTATATGCGTTTGACGGCCGTAAGTTTGTCGTCACGGTCCATATCGGATTCGAGCAACTCATAGAGGCGTGCCTTGCCATCGGCGTCAAGCTCGTTGCAGGCCGTTATCAGCAGAAAGGTCTTCTTGCCTTCGGCTATGTCACCGCCTATCTCCTTACCGAATGTTTCGGGGTTGCCGTATGTGTCCAAAAGGTCGTCCTGTATCTGGAATGCCAGCCCCAGATTGATGCCGAACTCATATATCTGCGAGCAGGCGGCCTCGGTGGCGTTGCCCAAAATGGCACCCATGCGGGCTGCTCCGGCAAAAAGCACAGCCGTCTTAAGGCGTATCATCTCTATGTATTCGTCTATGGTCACGTCGTTGCGGTGTTCAAACTCCATGTCGTAGAGCTGGCCCTCGCACACCCCTTGTCCCAGCAGCGTGAAGTCGGCCAGAAGACGCGGAAGCTTGTCGACGGGTGTTTGAGACAGTATGTCGTAAGAGGATATCACCATGGCATCGCCAGAGAGTATGGCCACGTTACTGTTCCACTTGCGGTGTACCGTCGGACGGCCGCGTCGCGTGGGGGCGTTGTCCATGATGTCGTCGTGAAGCAGCGTGAAATTGTGAAACACCTCCACGGCCATGGCGGCCGGAAGAGCCTGGTGCACGTCGCCGCCGAACATGTCGCTGACTGCAAGAAGAAGCACGGGGCGCAGGCGCTTGCCTCCGGCATCGAGCGTGTATTCTATCGGGCTATAGAGCAATGACGGCTCGCGGTTGAAGCCCAACTCCCTTATGGAGTCGTTACAGATAGACAAAAGAGACTCTGTCGAGTGCATTTTTAGCTGTTTTTTTGAAAATACTTTCTTTTAATAATGGAAAGAAAGAAAATTATTGTTATTTTTGAAACGTGATAACGAACTTCGACTGCAAAGATAAATAAAGTTTGCGAATCATCTTTAAAAGTATAAATAAAAACCGAATATGAAACAGTTAGTTGTAGGTATTGATATCGGAGGCACCAACTCCGTGTTCGGTCTTGTAGACCGTGAAGGCAACATGTATGGCGAGGGGGTTGTGCCCACGCGTAAGTATCCCGACTTCGACCAATATCTCGAAGAGTTGTTTATAGGAATAAGCAACATATCAAAGAATGTCGGCGAAGAGTTTGAGCTGGTCGGCATAGGCATAGGTGCCCCCAATGCCAACTATTTCGACGGCACCATATGGAACGCCGCCAACCTCGTGTGGAAAGGCACCGTGCCTTTCGTCGAGAAGATGAAGAGATACTATCCCAACATACCCATCATCATCACCAACGATGCCAACGCGGCAGCCATAGGCGAGATGATTTACGGCGGCGCCAGGGGCATGAAAGACTTTATCGTCGTCACCCTCGGCACCGGACTGGGCAGCGGCTTCGTCTCTGGCGGAAGACTCGTGTATGGCCATGACAGCTTTGCCGGCGAGCTCGGACATGTGATAGTCAACCGCGGAGGCAGAATGTGCGGTTGCGGAAGAAAAGGCTGTCTTGAGACTTACGTGTCGGCAACAGGCATCAAAAGGACCGCCTTCAAGCTGTTGGCAGACCATCTCGAAGACTCCGAATTCCGTAACATTTCGTTCAACGATCTTACCGCCGAGATGATAACGAAAGCGGCCCTCAACGGAGACCCCCTGGCAATAGAGGCTTACGAATATACAGGCATGATGCTCGGACAGGCCCTCGCCGACGCCGTAGCCATAACATCGCCCGAAGCCATATTCCTATTCGGCGGTCTGGCTAAGGCTGGCAAGTACATATTCGAGCCTACCAAGAAGTACATGGAGCTGCACATGCTCGCAAACTTCAGAAACAAAGTCAAACTCCTGCCTTCAGGAATAGACGGCAAAAACGCCGCCGTACTCGGTGCTTCTGCCCTTATATGGCAAGAACGCGAGCAATAAGCGGCTGGCACTGCGGATAATGGTTTGCTGGCACTGCCGGTGATGTATTGCTGGCACTGCTGTTATTGGTTTGCTGGAACTGCCTCCGGCGGCCCTTCCGGGGGAGGGGTCGCGGACCCCGTTTTGATATGTTTGAGGGCAAACTAAGCGGATAAGTACGGATAATGCGATAAAGGCGTTTCGACTATCGTCTCACACCTTTATCGCATTATCCGTTTTTGGCCCTTGGGCTGAGTGCCTGGAAGATATTCAACATGGGCCATGACTCTCGGCGGAAAGGGTGCGGAAGCAAAACAGAAACAATAACAGCAGAGCGGCAAAGCATAAGCCACACCGCAGCACAGCCGCAACCACAGGTACAGCGGAGAGCGACCCGGAGCCTGCTGAGGGCACAGCATGAAAATGAAGAGCATCACTGCCGTTACTAATTCACCGCCCTACATATTATTCACCGATATGCGGCCCTCCGTTTGCGGAGGCTCCGGGCCGCTCGGGCTTCGTTCCTCAGCCCGGATATAAGGAATTTTGGCTTACGGCATACTTCGTAATGCCGGGCATAAGGAATAGTATGCGGTTTCGTTTCACTCAGACCGCGCGGAGGATTGCCTTAATTGCCATAGCTATTTACTGCTGCTCTTATTTCTTTTGCTTTCATCTCCTTGGTGGTTGTGGGCCGGCGCTGGCGCCGGCCTCATCGGCGAGGAGGTCGATGGCGTGATGATGGTCTGGCGTGGTGAGTGACAAAGACGTGCGGCACCTTGGGTTGCCCGGTACGTGCCTTTAGCGTGAAGGAGCCACGGGCCGAGCCTGCGGAGGCAAGCGTGAAAGTAACGTACATAACCGCCGTGACTTAGTTACTGCCTATAATAGCGTGGCGATGTTACGGGCCTCCGCGGGGGGAGGGTCGGCCCGTTGCGGCTCGTACCTCGCCGCCCTGCCGGGCAAAAGCCTGCCGGACCAAAAGCCATGCGGTGCAAAAACTACCTGTGCAAAAGCCTGCGCGGAGCAAAGTTTCCCGAACCAAAAAAACTGCCTAACCCCAAACCCCTGCCGCCCAAACAATAACAACCTCTCTAATTCCGTGGAGTTTCCCGCTGTCGGTGGCCGTAACCCAGATTCGTCCGGTGCGTTGTACGACGCGGGTACGTGGGGCTACTATTGGTCGTCAGTTACGTACACGTCTAATACTCGCAACGCGTACTACCTGTGGTTCGATAGCAGTGATTTGAACGTGTATTACGACAATAGGCGGTACGGTCGTAGCGTGCGTTGTGTCCGCTAAATATTAATACTTTGGTTCTTTGATTTCTTTGATTCTTCCCCGAGGGCTTGCATAAGCGGCATAGTTGGGCCGGCGCTGGTGCCGGCCGCACTGGATGAGTGTATGGGGCGTGATGAAATTAGTCCGTGAGGCATGAAACAGGCGGGGCGGCTACTTCGGTTGCGCACCTAACGCCCCTTTGGCGTGAAGGAGCCACGGGCCGAGCCTGCGGGGGCAAAGCGTGAAAGTGAGGCACATAACCGCCGTGACTTAGTCACTGCCGATAATCTCTTGGCGGGGTTACGGGCCTCCGCGGGGGGAGGCTCGGCCCGTTGCGGCTCGTACCTCGCCGCCCTGCCGGTGCGGAAGCTACCGCTGCAAAAACCTGCCAGCCCAAAACCCTGCCGGGCAAAACCATGAGTTGCAAACCTCTGTCTAAACAAAAACCACGCACCTGCCAAACAGGCCTCCGGCGGTGCCACTTTCGCCACTAAGCTGCCTTCTGAGTGCAGTGGTACACGCGCAGAGTCTCACGGCAAATTCTACCAGTGGGGCATCAATGTGGCGTGGAATACCACGGGGTCATCGGCTTCAGGTGCTACACCAAGCGGCTCATGGAATACATCGACTTACCCCAGCAACTGGAATACCCACCCGTGTCCCGATGGTTACCGTCTGCCAACCAATACAGAGTTCCAGAATCTAATAGATAATTGCACACGCACAAACGGCGGTGGATGGTCAACTTCTGATTACGGATATATTACCTTGACGTTAAAGACAGACTCGTCTAAGAAACTGGAGTTTCCCGCTGTCGGTTGCCGCGGCAACTCGGACGGTACGTTGTACGACGCGGGTGCGACCGGGCGTTATTGGTCGTCAGTTACGTACACGTCTAATACTCTCAACGCGTACGGCCTGTACTTCGGTAGCAATGCTTTGGGCGTGAATGGCAACGGTAAGCAGAGTGGTCGTAGCGTGCGTTGTGTCCGCCAATGATTAATTCTTTGATTTCTTTGATTCTTACCCGAGGGATTGCATAAGTTGTAGGCCGGCGCTGACTGGGCTTCGGGGGGGGCAGTGCTTGGCTGTTTTAGGCTGCGCACCTAACGCCACTTTAGCGTGGCGGGGATTACGGGCCTCCGCGGGGGAGGCCCGTTGCGGGATTACAGACCCTTTCGATAGCCTACCGGACCCCTCGCCGCCCTGCCGGGACAAAAACTGCCGGAGCAAAAAAACTAACGACACAAAACCCTGCCGGCGCAAAAGCCATGCGGTGCGAAATAATGCCTGTGCGAAACCATGCCGGACACCAAAACAGCCAAAGCAAAAACCGCTCGCACAAGAGCAGCTTGGTTAAAACTTATTTTAAGCTGTACAAGAAAGGTTGTATAAGAGCTGTGAAGATAAACTTAAGCTTAAATTCAAATATGTTTTTTATCCCATAGAATAGATCTTATTTGAATTATTATGATAATTTTGCATTTGCTTGTTGAATCTTCAGGGCACACCAAATATTTAATAAATAATGGCATGAAGCAGTACAACCGAATAATGCTCGGAGAGCATGGCAAATATCTACTTGATTGCATTAAAGGCGGTTTTGTTGGCACAAACTTCCTCTCTGGCTTGGACTTGTCTGGCAGTGACATATCTGACGAATCGACGTGGCGTAAACACATGATTGCCAAATATCTTGATAACTATCCTGACAGAAGCGTCAACACTGCCCGCAATGCCATTGGCTTTTTGTGGACTGTCAGTTTTGGATTGCAGAATGGAGATGTTGTTTTGGCGTCTAACGGAGAGGGTTTTTATCAGGTAGGCGTTATTGACGGAGATTACTTTTATTGCCCCGGAGGAAATTTGTGTCATCGTCGTCCGGTTAAGTGGATTGACAGACTGATTGACCGTAAGAAAATGTCACAAAAGCTTCAGAATTCAACAGGCTCAATCGGCACTTGTTGTAACATTACAAAATATGCCTCTGAAATAGAAAGCCTTATCAACGGCAACACACCTCCAATCTCTTCTCAAGAGACTACATTGGAGGGTGATAAATTCAAGGAACGAGATCTGCATCGTCTCCTCTCTAATTATCTTATTTCTCAAAAAAATATTCTATCTAAAACGATATTTCATGAAACTACCAGAAAATCAGACCAGAACCAGAAATGGATTCATCCGGATATGATTGGCGTTAGCTTCAGTGAATTTCAAAGCAAAGTAACTGTCGATCTACTTAAAGCTGCTGATATCAACAAATATATGGACTTGTATTCCTTTGAGTTAAAGCGGTCTATCAAAAACGACCATGAACTCAAAGAAGCGTTTTTTCAGGCGCTGTCAAATAGCAATTGGGCTAACTATGGTTATCTGGTGGCATTTGAGATAGATGACTCATTACAGGAAGAGATGGAACGATTGAATCGAGCCTTCGGAATAGGCATTATTCGTCTTTCTCCATATGACACTGATACTAAAATTCTTTTTGCAGCAAAAAAGAATGAGGTAGACTACTTTACAGTCGACAAGCTCTGCCGTATAAATAAAGATTTCAGTGAATTTATGGAACGTACGGCCCGATTTATTAAAGCACAGCCCGATATGTTCGGTGATGTCAAAAACGGTATGGATCAATTTTGTGACAAAGGCTTTTCCTCTGACGAAGAACTTCTTAAATACTGTTCCGAACGAAATATTCCATTATCCAACTAAGGGCGATTATCCTCTGTGAATAACCAGATGGCTATACTCTGACTTACTTAATGAATTTATGCGTCAGTTCATTAAATACGGGTGTGTTATTGGCTATTCAGCTGTTTGTTAATGAAGCTATCAACTATTGTCGACGTTGAATATTTTTTACAGTAGTGACAGACAATTTGCAAAAAGCAACACATACGAAGGCCAAGATTGTTTCAGGTAAGAGTTGGAATACATTTTGCCTGATACAATCAATTTAAACCGGATATAATCGGCGGCATCCGCATAGCAAAACCGCATAGCCTTATATCCCGGACTCTTGCCCTTATGAAATGGCTTTCACAAAATTTTCCATTTCTCAGGTTATTACTTCTATTGGGATAGATACATGAAGAGGAGGCCTGAATTCAGGCCTCCTCTTCATGATATTACGGGATTACTATCTGGCAGCGTTGTTTTTAACTATTGTGCCTATGTGAGAGCCTGACAACACCTTGGCGAGATTACCTTCGGTGTCCATGTCGAAGACGTAAATAGGCAGGTTGTTCTCTTTGCAGAGGGTGAATGCGGTGAGATCCATTATCTTGAGGCCCCGAGAGTAAACCTCGTCAAACGTAAGTTCAGGGAGCTTTACGGCCGACGGATCTTTTTCCGGATCGGCCGTGTATATGCCGTCCACGCGGGTGCCTTTGAGCAGGAGTTCTGCCCCTGTCTCGACGCCACGCAGGGCCGATGCCGTGTCTGTCGTGAAGAAGGGGTTGCCGGTGCCGCCGGCTATTATGACCACATAACCCTGTTCTTGCGCCTCTTGTGCCTTGGCCGGAGAATAAATCTCGCCTATGGGGGCCATGCCTACAGATGTCATGACGCGCACCTTGCCTCCGATGCTTTCGAGGGCCGACTGGAGGGCCAGTGAGTTGATGACAGTGGCCAGCATACCCATCTGGTCGCCTTTTACCCGGTCAAATCCGCGTTTGGTGCCGCTGAGTCCGCGGAATATGTTGCCGCCGCCTATGACTATGGCCACACGCACGCCGCTGTCGGCAACCTCTTTAATCTGAGAGGCGTAACTCTCAACCACCTGGGCGTTTATGCCGTAACTTTGACCTCCCATAAGCGACTCGCCGCTTAATTTGAGCAACACTTTCCTATAAATGGGCTTTATCATCGCAATATATGTTTGTTATCGGTCTAAATCAAGTATCTTGTCAAGAGCTGCCTCTGTTGCAAGGCTGTCTTTAGATGAGCGTGCAAGGCTCAACTCGGCGGCGGCGCGTTTGTAGTCGTCAAGCAGACGCGTCATGTTTTTGATGCTGTCGATGGCGGCACGTAAACGGTCGCTGTGTTCTTGAAGTTGCTTTTCCTGCTCGGCAATCTGCGCCTCTCTGGCGGCCAGACGCTGTTCGGCCTTGACGAGCTTGTCTTGTGTAAGCCCCAGCATGCTGCTCTGCTCCTCCATGCGGCGGGTGCGTTCGTTGAGACGGGCGCGGCTCTCTTGCAGACGACGTGTTGCTATGGCGTTCTCTGAATTGTTGCCATGCAGCAGACGCTCATAGTCTTGCCTTAGCTCTGCTATCTGACGGCTCAGACGCAGGGTGTCTTGCAGCAGCTCGACACGTGCGCACGACACCTCGCGCAACTGCTCTTCAAGCAGGCCGATGCGTGAGGTGTTGACGCTGTCGGCATAGTGTTTGTCGCCGGCCAGCTCGGTATATTTGCGCAACGACACGCATGAAGAGGTGGCCGAAACGACCGCTATAAGTGTTATTATTTTGCGGAATCGGTACATTATTTGCCTTGGTTTAACGTCACGAAGATACGAATTTTTTATCGTTAATTGGGCAATTTTCATAAATATTCGATAAAATCAATCTATTTTTTGTGTAATTTATTTAACTAATGAAAAAAATACATATATTTGCCTTATCTAAATTCGGGCTACATGATAGGCTCCCGATCCATTTGCCGGCATGGTCTCTTTCCCTTTGAGAGCTGTTTCGGCTTGTGGCAAGGGGTGTTGTGGCGCCGGAGGAAGCGGCAAGGAGCGGCATCTGCATGCCTCCTGGCGGGAGCTTGCGAGCAGATGCAAGCACGTTTGGCAGGTATTTTGCAGGGTAATGATGCTCCCTAATCGCCACGGACGGCGGCCACAAAGGTCCTGTCGTGCGATTGAAGAGTGACTGAGCAATAATATATGGTCGTTCAATGTTGACGACACGTTTATTTGGTATGATTTAAAATAGTAAAATACAATGGAAGATTACAGCTATGATGAGATGGGCGGAGTGCACCATCACCACCATTCTTCGTCCACTAAAGGATACACCGTCGTGATCGCACTTATGGCGATAGTGATGATCGGTATGTCCGTACTTTATTACAAGCAGATTCAGACGCTTCGCGGCTCATCGGAAGAGCTGACAATAGAGCGCGACAACCTTTTGGCCGACCTCGACTCCCTTAAGGTCGACTTCGGCAACATACGTACCGAGAACGACTCTATGAGGATACAGATAAGCTCGGAACGTTTCCGCGCCGACTCACTGATGGACCGCCTCAAAAAAGAACGCGGATGGAGCTATGCCAAGATCAAGAAATATGAAAAAGAGCTGGGCACACTGCGCGGCGTCCTTAAAGGCTACATACGCCAGATAGACTCGCTTAACAAACTCAACAACCGCCTGATATCGGAAAACACAGCCATGAAACGCGACATGAACGGTCTGCGTCTGCGTGCCGACAAAGCCGAAGAGACTCAGCAAGAGTTACAGGCTCAGGTGAGAAAGGCCTCTGTGGTGACCGCCCGCGACATAACCCTTAGCGCCCTCAACGGCAAAGACCAGCAGGTCAAAAAGGCCCGCCGGGCAACCAACCTGCGCGTTGACTTCATACTCAATGCCAACACACTGGCTCAGTTAGGCGAACGCGACATATATGTCAGAGTCAAAGGTCCCGACGACATGATACTCGGAAACGCCAACAGCGGACTGTTCCTGTTCCAAGGTCAGAAAATCAATTACAGCGCCAAACGTACTGTCGACTATCAGGGTGAAGACCTGCCTGTCGCAATATATTTCGGCGGCGACTCCATAACAGAAGGCCGATACAATATCGAGCTATTCATGGACGGTTATCTGATCGGAACTAACGAAATAATACTACAGTAATCCCCTTACATCTACCTGCCGTGACATAATGATCACGGCAGGTTTGACATGACTGCCGGTGATGTACTGTCAGTATTGCTGGCACTGCCTCCGGCGGCCCTTCCGGGGGAGGGGTCGCGGACCCCGTTTTGATATTTTTGAGGAACAAC
>JAIECQ010000142.1 GCA_029068395.1 Rikenellaceae bacterium | reverse complement strand
TTATTATCCAGCGCAAACTCCCACCACTCCATCCACATGAGGCTCGTTGTCTCGTTGATTTGTCAATGGTCACAACCGCACAGCCAGCCCCAAACGAAGCTACCGCGCAAACTCACACCACTGTAAACACAAACCGCCACAAGTCCGCAGCAAACCGCAATGGTCACAACCGCAGCCAGCCCCAAGCGAAGCAAGCCGCGCAAAGCCGCACCACTGTAAACGCAAACCGTCACAAGTTCGCAGCAAACCGCAATGGTCACAAACGAAGCTACCGCAGCAAAGCCACACACAACATGGCAAGCCGCAACAGCAGTTCGCCGCCACCGCAGCAAGCTGAATACGCCTTATCAAAGGCTTGCTTTAACCAAGCAACTCTTTGACTTTTGATGAGATAGCTTTGCCATCGGCACGTCCGGCCAACTCTTTTGTGGCAATGCCCATCACCTTGCCCATATCTTTGGCCGATGAGGCGCCCACCTTTGCTACAATATCGCGCAGTGCTTGCGTAAGCTGCTCATCTGTAAGCTGTTCAGGCAAAAATGTATTCAATACAGCCAGTTGTCCTGTCTCTTGTTCGTAAAGTTCAGTGCGGCCATGCTCTTTGTACACAGCAGCCGACTCAGCGCTCTGTTTGGCCAGGTTTTGGATAATCTTTATGCAAGCGGCATCGTCTATCCGGCCACCGGCTCCAGGTTTGGTTTTGGCTTCGAGAATCACCTTTTTAATGTTACGCAGGGCCTCTAACCGTATTTTGTCATGGGCCTTCATTGCCTCTTTGATACCTTCGTTTACCTGTTCTTCGATTGTCATAACGTAATCTTTTTTGGTTAACCTCACAAAGGTAACCATTTCCCGGCTATTTGCGCACATTATCTGCGCTGTTTTTACATCAGAGGCGCCTGCCATGTCCGAGGCGCTACCCCACCCTGTCACATTTGCAGCAATCATCACGAAAGTACACCTCAACAAGCTAATATCAAGCATATTACACACATTTTCGCATTTATTTGAACGCATGATATTGAGGGTTACGATAAAAAGAGTATCTTTGTGCGACTGTTTGAATACGACAGCCTATCTTAACCTCATCTTTGAGATGATGGAATTGGATTAAACTCGGAAAAATTGTTGACGATGAATGCTGCATCTAAAGTTCACGAAAAACCCAAGTACACGATTCGCCCTGTAAAAGACAGCGTATTCAAGCGTTACACAAGGCTCAAATATCTGCTTCGGATAAAGCATTGGCGTGGGCGCGATGTTCACTCTCCGTTTACGTATAGTCTTGTGCGCGAGGCTCTTATGCTCAGCAGCAGAAACCGCAACATGCCTATGAACACACAGCTGAAAGAGAGTCTTGAGGCGTTGGGTATGCCGTCATCGCGCATAAACCGCATATGTCGCGTATACAACCATCTCAACTACAGCAGCTTTGCCGTGGGTCTATCTGAATACAACGGCGAAGACATGCTGATTGTTCCCGAAAAGTTGTCAAAAGAGCAGTTTGACGAGCTTGCGGGCAGAATAAAAGAGTCTGACAAGCAGGTGTGTGTCGTGCTATTGTCTATATACGCCTCAACGGACAACCACTCGGCATGGCATTACATTATGCGCAACCACAACGCCGTATTTATCGACCTATACCACATTGCACTCATTGTTTTTGACAAATATCTGAGCAAGCAGAGCTACAAAATGAGATTTTAGCTGACAGGCAGAGGCTTTGGCGACATATTTGGTGTGACTTTTGCACGGCAACTCACATGGCATCAAACCATAAATGTCACACAAACAGATAGTAACATGAAGATATACACCAAAACAGGAGATGGCGGGCAGACCTCTCTAATAGGCGGCACGCGCGTATCGAAAGGCGATTTGCAGTTAGAGGCGTACGGCACGCTCGACGAGTTGCAGGCCCATGTGGCGCACCTGTATGACCAGATAGAGAGCGACAAAAGGTGCGCGGGGATACTCGAACAAGAGCGCAAAGAGCTGCTTGCGATAGTGACAACACTCATGTCGACAGAGGCTCATCTGGCCTCGGACGGCTCTGGCAAGAAGATGCTGCCACCCTTTGGCGCCGAACACACAGAGCTGATAGAACGGGCGATAGACCGCATGTTGTCGGTGGTGCCGACACTCAACTCTTTCACCCTCCCCACGGGCGACACGCTATTTTCATACACCCACATATGCCGCACCGTCGCACGCAGAGCCGAACGTTGTGCCGTAAGGGCTGCATCAGAGCACGACATGCCGACGGAACCGATGCGCTACATAAATAGGTTGTCAGACTATTTTTACGCGCTTGGACGCTACCTCTGTCACGCACTCAACATAAAAGAGCGCGTATGGGTGCCTTAAGGCGAGGGGCTTCAATGTGAGGGCCGGCGGGTTAATGTGCGGTGGAGGTTTGTGTGCGGCGCCGGGCTTTAATGTGCGGGGCGTAAGGCGGGCGATATTGAGTGGGCATTACACTGTCAGAGCATAAAAACAGGCACAAAATGTCATACAAATATGAAATAAAACTTGCAAAACAGAAAATTTTGCTTACCTTTGCGCTTGAAATACGGAACAGGGTCTGATGGCCGAGGGGTTAGGCACAGCTCTGCAAAAGCTGCTACAGCGGTTCGAATCCGCTTCAGACCTCAATTTTAGAGTGAAAGTCCTTTGGAGTTATTGGCTTCAAAGGACTTTTTTCAGTAATACATGGCCGATTCGTTTGCAAGCCACGCATGTCGTGTTTTAAAGGATGTTTCAAAACCATTTTAACGCTCATCGGAATTGACCGCACCTCACATACAAGCTGTATCCGCCTATGACATATTGTCAATTGCGTGATTATTTTTCACCAAAAATTTTTATTATCACTAAAAAACGCTATCTTTGCATCGCAATAATTTAAGGTCTCTTAGCTCAGCTGGATAGAGCATCAGATTTCTAATCTGACGGTCGCAGGTTCGAATCCTGCAGAGATCACAAAATGGAGAGGAAGGAAATGAGGTTGCACTCGGGCGTCACAAAAAGTTGTGCAGCTGCATCTTCTGCCATCTTGTAGTTGAAACAGAGGCAGTACGACAGACAACTGACTCAGAACAACTTAGGTATAACCCTACGCAGACTTTTTATTAGCAGCAGCGTCAACAGGCCCAGCGTCACCCAAAAAACTGGGCAGCTGCATCTTATGCCACCTTGCAGTTACAACAGAGGCAACTGATTCAGAACAACTTAACTATCACCCTACGCAGACTTTTTATTAGCAGCAGCGTCAACAGACCCAGCGTCATCCAAAAGCTGTCCATACCACCTTGTAATGGCGTTCGACGGTCACGTTTTTTCTGTGAGACGGTCGCGGTAGATACACACATCTTCTATAAGGCTTACAGAGCTATCCTCGCAGTGGAAGCCGTAAGGCCAACCACAGAAAACCCAACCGCCACGCGCCTAAAGCCTCACCCCTCGCCGGGAAAACAAAACCCGCTGGGAAAACAGAGCCGCACCCAAGGTCCCAAAAGCCGACGGGCCACCCCTAAAGCCCCGTCCCGGGGAAACAGCCACCACCCCACCCTGCCGACGGGCCATTCCTAAAGCCTCACCCCACGCCGGAAAAACAAAACCCGCAGGGAAAACATAGCCGCACCCAAGGCCCCAAAAGCC
>JAIECQ010000141.1 GCA_029068395.1 Rikenellaceae bacterium | reverse complement strand
TTGTTTTTAATCTGCCCCTAAAATAATACATTATGCGGGTAATTACATATTTTCCGTAAGCAAAAATTCTTTGTGTCCGGGCTGAGCAACGAAGCCCGAGCGGCCCGGAGCCTCCCCCAACGGAGGGCCGCATATCGGTGCATAATATGTAGGGCGGTGAATTAGGGGCGGCAGTGATGCACATAACTTTCTCGCTGTGCCCTCCGCAGGCTCCGTTCCGCTCTCCGTCACGCTTGTAGTTGCTGCTGTGCTGCTATGCTTCCGTGCCGCCCGTAATGCTTTGCTACGCTGCTGTTATGCTTTACCGCTCTGTGTTATGCTTTTCTGTTTTGCTTCCGCACTCTTTCCGTCGAGAGTCATGGCCCCTGTTGAGATTCCTTCAGGCACTCAACCCAAGGGCCAAAAAACGAGAAATAGGAGTAAAGGTGTTTCGACTTGGGTCTCACACCTTTACTCCTATTTTTCGTACTTCCACCTTAGTTTGTCCTCAAACATATCAAAACGGGGTCCGTGACCCCTCCCCCGGAAGGGCCGCCGGAGGCAGTGCCAGCAATACAAAACGGCAGTTCCAGCAAACCAAAACGGCAGTGTCGGCAAGGCATTATCCGCGGTGACAGTAAGGCAGTGCAGGGGATGTTATTCTTTTAGGAATCCTTGTTTTCTGAGGGTGTTCATGTATTTTTCAGAGAATGCGATGCTATCTTTTTGGGGATACCTTTTGGTGGTGAATATCTCGGCGAGGTTTCGTGTATTGTTCTGTATGACCAGCTGTTTTACGTAATCGAGCGACTCTTTTTCAGCCCATAAATCGCGGAGTTGGTCGTCGGAGTAATCGCAATAGGTGTTACGATGCACGACAGCTTCAACGGGCAGACGTTCGACAAGGGGAGGGTTCTCGGCAGGATGTCCCATGACGATGGTGATTATGGGCACGACACCTTCGGGTAGCGACAAGAGGGAGCATATCTGGTCGGCATTGTAAAGGGTTGTGCCGAGTATGCAGGCGCCTAATCCTAAGTGTTCGGCCTCCAGTATCATGTTCTGGGCGGCGAGCATGGCATCTATGGTGCCGTTTACATACCACAGCATGTTATGGTATGACGGTGTTGTGTCTGAGGCCTGACACCAACGTGAAAACCGGTGCACATCGCAACATACGGTCACAGCCACCGGTGCTCCCATTGATGTTATCTGTCCGAAATGGAGGGGAGACAGTTTGTCGAGCATATCTTTATCGGTGGTGATGACAAAAGAGTATAACTGCATTCCGCCTACGGTCGATGCGCGCACGGCAGCCGAAACTATCTTGTCTAATATATGGTCGGCAACGGGTTGGTCGGTGTAACGCCTTATGGAACGGTGTTCAAACAGTGTTTTCATGATAAAATGTTTTTCTGCAAATTTAATATTATCGCCGGAACAATGAATGTATAAACTCTAAAATTACACTGAAGCCAAGACATAAATATATACTTTTAGCCATTATGTAATGGTTATTTTATGAGCGAAAGGGGGTTATTCCAAAGTTTTTACTATATTCGCAGGTTGTATTACAGGTGTTAACATCTGTTTTTAGGGTTAAAATAAATCAAATCATGCAGGGCAACGCCCTTAAAATGAAAAACTTAGCATAAATGGCAACACTTAACACTCTCAGGACCAAAGGCGGCGTTATCCTCGCCGTTATTATCGGCATATCGCTTTTGGCGTTCCTGCTCGGCGACCTTGCCAATTCGGGCGGCGTGCTTTTGGGCTCGTCAAAAATGAATGTAGGGCAGATTAATGGTCAGACCGTCACTTATCAGGAGTATCTTGCTCAGGTTGAACGCATTACGCGTGCCCAACAGATAGCTACGGGCACTGAAAACCTCAGCGAGCAGCAGAGGCAGCAGGTGCGTAACGCCGCATGGGAGAGCATTGCTCGCCAACTGTCGTTCAATGAGAGCCTTGAAAATCTCGGACTCATAGTAACCGACGATGAGTTGACCGACATGGTCACGGGTCAATGGGTCTCACCTATAGTAAGTTCCATATTCAGAGATCCGCAGACGGGCGTGTTTGACCCCGGCATGTTGAGTGATTATGTAGCTCATCTCGACGACGACCCCACCGGCAACAGCCGTTTCTTCTGGCGATATCTCGAAAGCGAGATGGGCATAGAGCGCGCCATGAGCAAATACATGGCCTTGGTGGGCGGAGCCATCTTCACCAGCGACTTAGAGGTTGAGCGAGGCGTCGATAACAGCAACCGATTCTTCAACGTGAGCTATGTGGCTCGTCCGTTAAGCTCTGTGGCCGACTCGACAGTCACTGTCACCGATGCCCAACTGCGCGAATATTACGACTCTCACAAACGTATATTCAAGCAGGGCGAGAGTCGCGAACTTCAGTATGTCGTCTTTGAGGCGCTCCCCTCAGAGGCAGACTACAAAGAGGCAGAAAAGAACGTTAACGAGATTGCCGAGCAGTTGCGTGACACCGAAGACCCCATGCAGTATGCCAAGCTCAACGGAGGCACTGACAGGTCGGCGGTCTTCATGACGGCTGACGAACTCGACCCGGCACTCGCACCCTTCGGACGCAAGGCTGTAGTGGGCGACATTTACGGTCCCGAGTTTGCAAATGACAAATATACTGTAGCCCGCATGGTGGCACGTCGCTCTATGCCCGACTCGATAGGTTTCATGCAGATAGTGCTCGCTGCCGATAAGACAGCGCTGGCCGACAGCCTTGTCAGAGTGCTCAAAAGAGGCGGCGACTTCGAGGCTTTGGCCATGCAGTTCTCGCTCGACAACCAGTCTGACATGGGTCGCATAAATCCCGCCATGATAGTGGCTCCCGGCTTCGAGTCGTATGCCGAGGCTCTCTCTAACTCTCGTCGTGGCGATGTCTTCAAGGTGACGACTCCTTACGGCATAGCGGTAATAAAGAACACCTATCGCGGCAAGATAGTGCCCAAGGTGCAGATGGCCGTAATAGAATATGTTGTCGAGCCCGGCCGACTGACACAGCAGGAGGCTTATGCTGCGGCCAGCAAGTTCGCATCGTCGATGGCTGCCAAAAATGCTGACTTCTCGGCTCAGGCATCGGCAAGCGGTCTGGCCCTGCGCGTGGCTCGCCTCTCTGAGGGCGACAACCTCATCAACGGCATTGACCAGTCTAACGAGATAGCACGATGGGCTTTCGAAGCTGAAGAGGGCGCCCATTCTGATGTCTTCTCTATAGGCGACGCCAACTATGTGGCATGTGTGACCAGCGTAACAGAGCATGGCGTGGTGCCTTTCAACAAAGTAAAGAACGACATACGCACCGTTGTGCTGGGCCTCAATAAAGCCGACAAGCTCAAAGAGGAGATGAAAGGCCAAAGCCTTGACGACCTGGCCCATAAGTTCGACCTTGAGGTGAAAGAGGCTTCTGATATCAACTTCGCATCTTACTATATCACCGACTTAGGTGTAACCCCCTTTGCCATAGGAGCCATAACAGGCACTGAGAAAGGCGCTCTCACCAATCCCGTAGTGGCCGGCACAGATATTGCCGTGTTCGAGGTCAATGATATAGATACCCGCGACGAAACAGACGAACAGCGCGAACGCATACTGCTCCAGTCTACAGCTGAGACCAACCTGCAAAACCGCGCCTACAACGCCGTGTTCGACCTGGCAGACATACACGACACTCGCATACGTTTCTTTTAATGCTGGTATGACTTGCTGGAACTGCGGTGATAGTTTACTGAAACTGCCTCCGGCGGCCCTTCCGGGGGAGGGGTCACGGACCCCGTTTTGATATTTTTGAGGAACAACTAAGCGGATAATTACGGATAATGCGATAAAGGCGTTTCGACTGTCGTCTCACACCTTTATCGCATTATCCGTTCTTGGCCCTTGGGTTGAGTGCCTGAAGGATATTCAACATGGGCTATGACTCTCGACGGAAAAACGTGGAAACAAAGCAGAAAGCATGACAG
>JAIECQ010000140.1 GCA_029068395.1 Rikenellaceae bacterium | reverse complement strand
CCTTTTCCTCTGTTGCGACTGCAAAGATACGCAACTTTTTTACACTTATCCAAATTTTTTTAAACTATTTTTTATGCGTAAAATTAAATTAGCTGAAAATAAGGCGATTAAATTAAAAAAATTCCCCAAAGGCAAAAACAGCAAAAACAAACGACACAGAAAACCACATGGGACGACACCACAAGCAAACGTCTTACATGCAGACAAAAAAGACACCCATCGGTTTCGACGGGTGTCCGGGCCATATCACAATTATCGTCTCTATCTGTCTAAAGCGTTGAGGGCAAAAGCATAAGCACCTACAGAGATAGCCTTGCTCGTGCCTATCCTCGAGAAACCGATGCCAAGACGCGATGCCGCATCGTAGCTGACAGTTTTGTCTGAGAATGGCACTTTGACGGTACGTATGTCGCCCTTGAGGAACTCGTTCAACTCGGCTTCGCTGTCGAGGTCGTACACCTTCTGGCTGATTCTCGACACGCCTGAAGCGCTGAATTTAGAGCGCATCTCGTCGAGCACCGCAGGCATGAAGAGTGCCCGTGCCCCCGACACGCCTCCGCCTATGACGGCCACGCTGTCGGTTATGGTCATAATATTGGCAAGGGCATCGCCCAACGAGCGTCCCATCAGACGATAAGCCTCCAAGGCCGAGTCACGCTTGCGGCCCTCGCTGCCTACGCCGTAGCTGTATATATCTTTGGGTGTGGGTGCCTCGGCCGGATCAATACCCATGATTTCGGCGTAAATGCGGCGCACGGCCCGTATGCTTATCATCTCCTCTATGTTGATGTCGGGGAAATATTTGTTGCTCATGTTCCACACCTCAGAGGCTATGCCGTTGTCGCCTATATAAAGGTTGCCGTCGTGTACGATGCCGCCGCCGAAGCCTGTGCCGAGCGTCACGCCCACAAGGTTACGGAAGCGCCGGGGAGAGCCTGCCGCCTCAAGACGGTCGTTGACCCACGGCAGGAAGCCGAAGATAGCCTCGCCATAGGCATACAGATCGCCGTCGTTGTTTATGAAGACGGGGAGACCGAAAATTTCAGACAACATGGGACCAAGCGCCACTCCTCCGCGAAAAGCGGGCAGATTACCCAAGTCGCCTATCACGCCGTCGCTGTAGTATGACGGCCCCGGAAAGGCGAAACTGATGGCCACGGGAGCCTCTTCAAGCGACTCTTTCACATGCTTGAAGCCATCTATCATGCCGTTAAGACACAAATCGAGGTTGTGCGCATTAGATGGGATGCTAAAAGGTTCTACAATCTCTTTACAACCTTTGATTGCCGAAAAGACGAAATTGGTGCCGCCGGCATCGAGCGTCATTACCGCTCTGTGATCGTTCTTATAATCTGTCATATAGGTAATTGTTTTTCATGAAAAACACCCAACCGTCGAGAGCATGATTTGCCGTCGGCAGCTAATCCATACGACAAAAATAATAAAATATGGTGACTTTTATCACAAATTTTTATATTTTTGCCTCAGATACCGAAACAACAGAAGTGACAAACGCCATTTTCGACATAAAAAACGAGGCGGAATTTATCGACATGTCGCTCGATACATTCCGTTTTCAGTATTCGTCATGCCGTCCTTACCGCGACTATGTCGACCTGACGGGCACAGACCCCGACAGCGTGACGACGCTTGCCGACATACCGTTTGCGCCCATATCGTTGTTTCGCACGCACCGCATGTCGACCAGTTCCGTCGACGAGATTGTCTTCACCAGCAGCGGCACCACATCGGGGCTTCAGAGCCGTCACCATGTGGCCTCGGCCGGCATGTATCGCGAGTCGTTCACTCGGGCGTTCGAGCTTTTTTACGGCAAGCCGGAACAGTGCAACATATATGCCCTGCTGCCCTCTTACCTCGAACGAGACGGGTCCTCTTTAATATATATGGTGACGGAACTAATAAAACGGTCGCATGACGGCGGTTTTTTCCTGTACAACCACGACGAGCTTGTAGAAAGGCTCAACAGACGCGACCGCAGCAGACCCACTATACTCTTCGGTGTCGGATTCGCCCTGCTCGACTTGGCCGAGAGTCACAGGCTCGACCTTTCAGATGTGATCGTCATGGAGACGGGAGGCATGAAGGGACGACGGCGCGAGATAACGCGCAGCCAGTTGCACGCCACGCTGCAAGAGAGGCTCGGGGTGGCAAAGATACACTCTGAGTATGGCATGTGCGAGTTGCTTTCGCAGGCCTACTCGGCGGGCGAGGGCATATTTTTCGCTCCTCCGTGGATGCGCATACTAATACGCGACGAGAACGCGCCCTTTGTATATCGACGCGAAGGCATGCCAGGCGGCATTAACGTCATAGACTTGGCCAACAGATACAGCTGTTCTTTCTTGCAGACCGACGACCTTGGCAGGATGGTCCCAGGGGGAGGCTTCACCGTGGAGGGGCGCATAGAGGGGAGCATGTTACGGGGATGCAACCTGCTGTTAGACGAGCTGGAGGCGAAAAAAGGCGGCGACACGGTTCCCGCAAAAGAGGCGAAGCTATAACCAGGGACAGCGCCAGCAAAAGGGGGCACACAAAGGGGCAAGCGGGCAGACAGAAAAGCCCATATACAGGGGAGCAGACAGGGCAATACAGCGGGAACGACAGGCGACAGCCACGTCCACACAGCACAACCCGAGCTTAAGACAACTTAGAAACAAAAACATATTCAGATGAATCTCAAATCATTACTCATGTGGCTTATTGCCGCGACAGTGCTTGCCTCATGCAACAGCACGCCCCAACAAACACCGTCCATAATACCGGAGCCGTTGTCGGTAAGGATGTCGGACGGCAATCTTGAACTTGACGGCGACGTTTACATTTCAATCAACGACCCGTCTTTAGAGCCTGCGGCAGGTTATGTGACATCGCTACTGTCGAAATTCGGCATCAAGGCATCGACCAAGGGCGGCGGCACACCTCTCAACCTGCGTCTTACCACCTCTCACCGCAGTGTCGGCAGCTACACTGTCGAGGTGACCTCCAAGGCTATAACCGTTGCCGCACCCAGCTATGACGGCATCATCAACGGCATTGCCACGGTGGCTCAGATGTTGCCCACCGACGGCAGCCACACACTGCCCGTGACGGTCATAACAGACTCTCCGCGCATGCAATGGCGTGGCATGATGCTCGACGTGTCGCGTCACTTCTTCACCGTGGAAGAGGTTAAAGAGTTCCTCGACCTGATGGCCCTTTACAAACTCAACAAATTTCACTGGCACCTGACCGACGACCAGGGGTGGCGCATAGAGATAAAGAAATATCCGCTGCTCACCGAGAGGGGCGCATGGCGAAAATTCAACGACCAAGACCGTGGCTGCATGAATCTTGCGCGCACACAAGACAACCCCGCTTTCGAGATACCGCAGTCAAAGCTGCGCATAAACGGCAAAGACACTCTTTACGGAGGCTATTACACCCAAGAGCAGATAAAAGACGTGGTGGCTTATGCGGCGGCAAGAAGCATAGACATCATTCCCGAGATAGACATGCCGGGACACATTCTGGCCGCGATAGAAAACTACAGGGGCATATCGTGCTTCAACCGCGTGGGCTGGGGGCAGACATTCTCTTCGCCTCTGTGTCCGGGTAAAGAGAGCGCCTTGGAGTTTGCCCGCGGCGTTTACGAAGAGGTGTTCGAGCTTTTCCCCTACGAATATGTGCACCTTGGCGCCGACGAGGTAGAGAAAGACAACTGGAAAAAATGTCCCGACTGCCGCGAACGCATGCGCGTCAACAACCTCACTGACGAGCACAAGCTCCAGGCATGGTTCGTGCAGCAGATGGAAGAGTATTTCAACGCCAACGGCAAACGCCTGATAGGCTGGGACGAGATAATAGAGGGCGGCCTTTCAGACAACGCCACGGTGACATGGTGGCGTTCATGGGCCGGCAATGCCGTCAAAGAGGCCACTGCTCACGGCAACAATGTGATAATATGCCCCAACGAGGTGTTCTATTTTGACTACCAGCAAGACGAGAACACACTGCGCAAGCTCTATGAATACGAACCCATAGACACCACGCTGACCATGCGCCAAAAGGAGCTTGTCATGGGTGTGCAGGCCAACGTGTGGGCTGAGTGGATACCCTCGCGCGAACGCTTCTATTACATGATAACACCCCGCATAATGGCCCTCTCAGAGCTGTGCTGGGTTGAACCGTCGGTCAAGGAGTGGGACCACTTCCTCGGCAAGGTCAAACATCAGATAGGCCTGCTTGAGCACCTTAAGCTCACCTACCGTCCGCTCGACATCATGGCCATACCCGACTATAAAGAGGGTGGCAACCAAAAGCCGCAGAAGCGTCAGGCATCTTATGCCTACACATCGCCGGTAGACATACTGTTCACCAACCCAACGCCAGGTGCGACTATACGTTACACCACAGACGGCACCATGCCCAACAGCTCGTCAACCCTTGTAGAGGGTCCCGTCACAGTCGACCGCACCACCGACTTCACCCTGCGCACCTTCACCGCCGACGGCAGAGCCTGCGAGGCGGTCACAACACGCATAGTGATAGAGCCGTGCTCTCCGGCCGACTCCACCGCACGTCCCACGGGCTTAGGGCTGAAGGCGGTATGGCACAACTATCCCGGCAACAGATGCAGCGGCATAGAGTCGACGGCCGTCAAAGGCACATTCAAGGTGTCGAAAGTAGAGATACCCGAAGGCGTCAAAGGCAACATAGGGTTAGTGTTCACCGGTTACATAGATGTGCCGCAAGATGATGTCTACACCTTTGCGCTCACCTCTGACGACGGCTCGCAGCTGTGGATAGACGGCAGGCTGACCATCGACAACGACGGACCCCACGGTCCCCGTACCGTGACAGGCCAGAAGGCTCTTGCCAAAGGGCTGCACCCAGTCAAGATATACTATTTCGACAACAACGGCGGCACTCTCTCAATGTCGATGATACGCGACGGCAAAGAGGTGGTCGTAGAGGGCGACTTCTTCAAGCTGTAAGACAGCATAAGCCACCATACAAAAGACACACAAGATGAGCAAACCCCATCTTGTGTGTCTTTTTTTGCCCTGCCTCAGCGGATACGGCAGACATAAGGCGTAGTCCGCTCAATGTCATGCCCGCTGCCGGCGGTCTTAACGTCCGAGCATATTAAGCACGTCTATCATAAACAGCGGTGTTATGTGGTCGCCCGGCACCTCTTTGAACACATAGTCGGTAAAACCCTGCTCTTCAAGTGATTTGACGAGCGCATAGGCATTCTGCACAGGCACGTAGGTATCGTCCTTGGCATGGAATATGAAGAGCGGCGCCTGAGGCTTCCAGCCCGTCAGCCTGTTGTTAACCAGAGCGTCGGCAAACAGTTCCGATGCCGCATCACCGCTAAAGAGCGCCGGCGACACGATGGCGTCGAGCCGTGTGGTGCCTATCAGCGAGTCGACCTGCGATGTGTCGAACCGCTTGTTGAGCACCCATTCGCCATAGTGCTCTTTAAGCCCGCCCTCAAAGACCGATGCGAGGTCAAGGCCGAGGTCAGAGCCGTAATCAAATCCTATTACAGAGAGTGGCACAAGACACGGATGGTAAGCCACGCCCAGCTTGTCGAGTATCTGAAAGGTGAGCATAGGGTCGTACGGACCTCCGCCTATGTATGTGTGCTTTACCTTTATGCGGTCGCCATACTGCTCTTCGGCCATCTTCTGAAACGAGAGAGCTGCCGCCGCGCCTTGCGAATATCCCACCACAGTGACGCTGTCGCCAAGCTCGACGCCTCTTTGTGCCATCATGTCGCGCACGGCAAACAGCATATCGACGCTCACCCTGCCGGTGTTGTCAACGTCGAGATAGGGATGCGGCATGGTGACGGTGGTGCCGTAGCCTATGTAGTCGGGTGTTATGACCATATAGCCGTATGTGGCCAGCTGCGAGGCTTCTGCGGCGTAATAGTAGTTTGACGGAGCCTGCCTGTCGGCCATGATGGTGCCATGCTGACCCATGACCACCCCTTTAAGCGGCTTGTCGGCCGGATAGGTGACTATGCCCGAGGCCATGACGGGAATACCCCGCGGATCTAAGGTGCGGTATGCTATCACCTCTACCGTTATCTGTCCCGTGGTGTCGGCGGCGGGAACCATACGGCTCAGCCCCGAGATGTGAGAGGCATACTCCGAGGCGGGAACGGCAACTTTCCTTATGGTGCCGTATTTTATCGCCGAAGCTGAAAAAACAAGCGAGCCGAACATAAGCGTCAATACAATCTTTTTCATATTTGCAGTTTTCGTTTATTTTCACATTGTGTGTGTGTAGTAAAAACAATTACAACAAGCATACCAAAATATCGCCTACCCTCACAAAAAGAGAATAGGTGCGCCCTAAAAGACTATATATCATACAAAAAGGCCGGGCTTTACACCCGGCCTCAAAGAGACGAATGGCTTAAACGCCTCTTTCATATTGACACTTTCACTTATTTCAACACCCGCTGCACAGCTAATCTGCCGTCTTGTTTATCAGCGAACTTATCTGGTCAAACTCCACCAACTTGTTTACAATGGCATATATGGTAAGCCCGGCCGCCGAATGTATCTGCAACTTAGACGATATATTGCGTCTATGGGTTATCACCGTGTGGGTAGATATGCAAAGCTCGTCGGCTATCTGCTTGTTGGTAAGGCCCTTGACCACTCCTACCACAATCTCTTTCTCTCGCACGCTCAGTGCCTCTGAGTGTACCTCGGCCTTAGTGTCGCGGCCCAACACCCCCATAATCTTCTCGGCAATGCGGTCAGATGAGTCATACACTGTTATCACCTGGTCATATAGCTTCATGGCGGCATCGTCAGCAAGCGAGTTGAGCAACGCCACGCACCTGAGAGCTTCGCCTCCGCCCTCAGCCTTAAGTTGCGCGAGAGGGAAATGAGCTGTCACAGATGGATTTATTATCAGCACATCGGGCTTGTGCCAACGCACCGAGGCCGGCAGCTGCATCACGTCGGCCACCTCTTCAACCTGCATATCGACCGACGGCAGACGCCCGAGCACGGCCATAACGCCGCTGCGTATTATGAGCGACGGCTCGGCAACGACTATTTTGACCCTCTTGCCCATTTTCTTTCAAGTTCTGTCACCGCCGGCACAAACAACACATCTTCCACCATATTGTGCGAGGCAAGGTCTTGCTCGCAGGCGAATATGTCGAACAGCACGCCGTTAAGCTCGTTGCTACTGTCGCCGGGATAGTATTTGATAAGTATGTTCTTAAGCTCTGTCAGCTTGGCCTCGACACGGTCGTGCCTCTTGCGGAATATGCCTATGTCGTATCCGCTCTTGCGGTGTCCGGCCAGAAGCTCGCGCACGTAAGGAAATACGTTTTGCTCCTCATAGCTCATGTGTCCGCCCACCTCGGCGCAATAGTCGTCGAAAAACCTCATCACGGCGCGTGACACATCGCCGCAGTCGTCGCCCATGACCTCTGTCAGTTTGGCCCTTATGGCGGGCAGGCGGTAGTCAAGGTAATAGTCGTGCGCCCGGTGCAGATAGCCCACCATTGACTCTATCGAAAATCCGAGGTCAACCTCGCCGCTTATCATGAAGTTTACCACCGACAGAAAGGTGGTAACGTCGACACCGTTCTTACAGCACACCTGCCCTATGGAGCTGTCGCCGAAACCGAGCGATATGCCGAAGCGGCTCAGCACCAGCAACACCGAATAATTGTCACTTATAAGGTCGCCCATACGGTCGTCCTCTCTATATCTGCCCAAGCGATACATACCAACATTTTTTGACAAAGGTAAGCGATAGAAGTGCTTCCGACAATACCGCAATTTAGGTATTTGCCATTAACGAACTCCCGCCAAACTTTCGCATAAGGCTACGCACCCTATTCTGGCACATATATTATCTCGCCCGATGGCAGTTGATAGGCCGTACCGACACGTTTGCCGCGCGCCCCGCCGCCCGACGAGTCGTCAGAGGGGGTATATTTCTCTATCTTGTCACCCTTTTTGGTTATTATCTCCATCTGCTCGGTGCCGGGATTCTTGACCACGGTGTAATCGTCCTGCGAGAATATCTCGTTCATGTCAAATCGCGTCACAAGGGCCACCATGAGGGCCAAGGCGAATACCATGGCCACGTCGAAGAGGTTGGTGAGCATCGCCATAGGGTCGTGGTCCTCTTCGGTAAAGAGTCTCTTTCTCGGTGCCATAACTATCTTACGTTAAGTGTCGAGGCGACATATTCGAGTATGTTCATATCGTCGGCATGCCACCTCTGCCCCACCTGCAATGTTATGAATCCCACGGTGCCTATCACCAGCCCCACCACCGTGGTTGCAAAAGCCACCGTCATATTCTGGGCCATGGCGGCCACATCGCCCGTCGACAAGCCCGTAAGCGCCGGACCCATGGGTATGAGCGTCCCCATAAGCCCCAACACCGGACCTAACTTTACCAGCAGCTTCGACTTGCCAAGCTCCTTAGCGGCGGCAATCTCGTAATCGCCAATCGTGCGCTCCAACGCGGGCGCAGACGAGCGGAAACGCGACATGCGACCGAGCGACTCCACCAGCGGACTGTCGGCAGGATAGTCGCCCAGCGTGTCGAGAAAGTGCCCGACCTCCATGTCGTCGAGGCTGCGGCGAATCTTGACATTCACCTTCATGCGAGCCACATAACGACCGTAAAAGCCGCCTATCAGCACCAACGAACGCACGAAAAAGAAAAGCAGAAAGACAATCACCGGCACGAGCATCCCCGTGGTAAGCCAGTATAACGCATTGTTAATGAAATCCATATCTTTAGTTTTTTAATTTTTCTCAAAAATCGCCATCCCCGCCCTTAATCCGCCTCCACAGACGCCTTGCTGCCGGCGCCATCCTGTAACAGCCATATCCGGCAGCCACACCCGCCGCCACTATCGCCGCAAGTGCCGCCACAGGTGCCGCATTCACCTCTACATGGCTCGACGAGGTGTTGTAAGAGGCGACAGAGGCGTTGATGAAGAGGGCGGCAAACAGCATGACCATGTCGAGCATTATCCTTGACTCTAACTTCACGCTCTCGCCGGGCATCAGCCGAGAGACAGCCACCGACCCGCCGAACACCGCCGCAAAGAGCATGCAGCTGTAGATGGCAGCCCCCGCAGCGAACTCCACACCGGCGAACGACCTAAAGAAGAGCGACTCGAAATAGGCCGCGGCAAAAAAGCACACCACCCCGGGCAACACCTTGAGCACGAACACCCTAAGCCGCCTCTTGTGCGATGGCATGAAATAGTTGTCGAGCACAAAGACGCTGACGAATATGCCGGCGGCCGCCTCCACTGTTATCAGCAGTGCGGCGTCGGCCACAACAGAGCCGTTTGCCAGCATCCTCTCTGCCATGTCGCCCCGCCAGCCTATCACCACCGGATATATCGCAAAGGCTGCCACGGCCATCACCGCGCCATACAGCGCCATCAGCCACACCCGCCGCGTCAGCGCCGCACTCAGGCAATACTTCACCGCCGCAAGCACGAATATAAACTCCAAAAAGCTCTCCATCATCTTCTTTTTCTGCGCTTTAATGCCAATAAGCCAAACAGTGCCGCCACCGCCGCCAACATCACGGGCAGTGTGCGCTTAGAGGTGCGCTGCTCGCCCTGAGGCTCAGAAGCCGGCGCGCTATCAGAGGTCTCTTTCCTGAGCACCATGCCCTTTGCGCTCTCAGCCTGCGAGAGACTCACCTGCCGCGCCGCATCTATGCCCTTGTTGTAATCGCGGCTGCGCTCGGGCGACACCTTTTCAGATATGAAGCGCCTAAGATGGGCGTTGTCGCACACAAAGCCGCTGCATCCGGCCTCGGCGTCGACCACCAGAGAGGCATGCAGGTCGGCCAAGGTGCGCACCTGCTCGTCAGAGGCCTGCCACATACCCTTGCGCGCCGCCTCAAGCATAACGGCAGTCATCTCCTGAAGGGCGTAAGGATTCTTCTGACGGAAGCTCTGCTCTATGCCCATGCCGTAACGGTCTTTCACATATATGTCATAATAGCTGTCCCATATGTGGCGGTCTATGGCCGAGGGCTTCATGGCGTTCCATCCGTATGTGTTGCGGAATGTCTCGGCGAAGTGCTCCATCGACCCGGCGCCCCCCTTCATCATCTGACCGACATACTTGGGGTTGAACACCGTCGACGACACCTCTACACCTATAGACTCTTTGAGTGTCTGTACCTTGGGACGGCCCATGTTGCGGAAGTCGTTGAAATAGGCGGCGGGGTCGTTGCCCGTGACGCTCTCTACAGCCGCCGACAACCCGCCCATGAACTCATATACGTGGTCGAGGCTCAACGGACCCCACGTGTTGCCCGAGCGCGGCTGCACCACCACCGAGGTGTTCAGAAGCGCCGCCTCAAACACCCCGGGATACATGGCGCCCCACTCGCCGCCGCCGTCAGACGAATATATGGCGCCCATGTTGTCGATATAGCGCCGCGCTATCTGACTGCGCTCGCTCCAGCTGTCGCCGCTCTCAACCATACCCATTATGCCGGTGCCGTAACTGCCTCCCGCACCGCCGAACACACGCTCAGACGAATATCTGCGGGCATCTGCCGGTGAGAATCCGCGCTCAAGCAACAGCCGCTCGGCACCTATCAGCCCCTCGCGCACATAGTTGTCGCCCTTGTCGTCGGCCTGTGCCGCCATGCGTACGGCCCTGTCTATCAGCGCCAGACGCGAAGACGCTATGTCACGCAGCTGACCCGAGGTCTGCACCACCACATCTATGCGCGGACGCCCCAGCTCGCCCTCGGGTATCAGACGAAGAGACCGTATGTTGCCGAAGCCGTCCCTCAGAGGCTCCACCCCCAGCAGATAGAGTATCTGCGCTACGGTGGCACCCTCGCTCGATATAAAGTCGGTAGACCAAAGGGTGAAGCTCACCTTGCGAGGATAGGCTCCCGAGCGCTCCAACTCCGACTCCAGCAGCGACTCCGCCAACCGACGTCCCACGCTCCAGGCCTCCTGCGATGGTGTGGCCTCGGGATTTATGGAGTAAAAGTTGCGTCCCGTGGGCACGGCCGCCGGATTGACTATGGGGTCGCCGGCACTCGACGGAGCTATGTAACCGCCCTCCAGCGCCCTTATCAGCGACTGTTGCTCCATACGTGTTGACGTCAGCAGATTGTCATGGGCCGTGCGCACCCCCTCTATCGCTTCTTTGAGCGCCCCCACGGCAGAGACCAGCTCTTCGGTGCCGCTCTTGGGCCCGCTCATAGAGACAGGCTCAGACTGCGCCATTCTGGCCATCATCGAGGGCTGGGCCTCGGTCTTGCCCTGCGGCACATAGACTACCCTGCCATGCTCGTCCAAGAAGCGGGGCATGGTGTCGCGCACTGTCGATGCCGCCATCATCGCCCGCATGGCCGCCTGACGACGCCTCTGCGCCGCCAGCTCTCCGGCCTTAGCCTTGTCGTAGAGGGCACGGTCAGAGGGCGCCACCACCGACCCGAATATCCTGTCTGGCGACTCACCGGCAAGGGCCCGCGCTATTATACGCTCGGCGACGGCACCGTAACGACGCTTCATAAAGAGGGCGTTGTCGGTGCTCTTGCGATTTATGCGTCCGTGGGCCACATCTATCGAGGCGAGGGCGTAGCGCACGGGGTCGAGCGACATGGCCCGCGCCGTGTTACGTCCGTTCTCGGCACTGTAAGACTGTCCGAGGGTGTAGAGTCCGTCGGCCACCTTGGCGCCGTCAACCTCTTCAAGATAGATGTGCACACGCTCTATCTCGCCGTCGGTCATAAGGCGCGTCGAGTCTATCTCCAAGGCCGACGTTATGCCCGCCCCTGCGGCCAGCCCGGTGACGGTGGCACGGTAACCCTCGCGCACAGGACCCTCACCCGCCGACTCAAAACGGTCTATGCGCTCTTTGAGCCTCCGCAAATCGTCATACAGCTCGCTCTGCATGAATGGCGACGTGAGATGGTCTATCAGCGTGGCATAGGTGCGCCGCTTGGCTATGATGCCCTCGCCTATGTTGCCTATGGTGTAAATGTAGAAGTTGGGCATGTCGCCTATCAGCACGTCGCTCCAGTCGTAATCAGAGAGGGCCACCTGCTTGCCGGGTATGAATTCAAGGCTGCCGTGAGTGCCGAAATGCACCACCGCATCGGCGCCAAAACCCTTGCGCACCCACAGATAAGAGGCCACATAGGGATAGGCCGGCGCCCCCTCCACCCCGTGTACTATCTTGTCGACATCGTCACCCACGGCCGGCAACGGCTGCGGCAGTATCACCACGTTGCCAAACCTCAGGCGCGCCACCGCCAGATGGCTCCCGTTATCGTTATCCACCCCCATGTAATCGCCCGGAGCCTCGCCGTAACGCTCGCGCATCTGCTCTCTCAGCCTTGCAGGCAATACCTCGGCGGCCCACGTCTCGAAGGTGTCTGCCGGCACCAGCTCGGGATTACCGTTCTTTACAAACTCGTCGAAGGCTCCCAGCGCATACGGACCCAGCACGGCACCCTGACTCTGAATCATACGCCCCAACGCCCCGGCATCCTCGGGCAGACCCGACACATCGTAACCCTCACGCCGCAACAGGCGCAGGGTGTTGTAAAGCGAGGGCAACCCCTCTATGTCGGCTGCCGAGAGAGCACCTTTGCCGTTACCTTTATAATAGTATATGGCCACCTTTTTGTCTTTGTTGTCAAGACGTCTCAGGCGTGCAAAGCGCTCCACAAGGCTGCAAAACCTGTCGGTGTGGCCCGGTATGGCGTCAAATACATTCAGACCTCCGCGGTTGAACTGCGCCGCCACGGCAAAGGGAGCTATGGCTCCGTCAAGCTCGGGCATCACCACGCTCATGGTGGTCATGCCGCCGCCGCTCATGCCCTGCGCGCTCTCTATCCAGCTGTCGTAAGGCTCGCTCACCGTCACGGGAGCCATGACGGGCGCCCCCAGACGCTTCAGAAGCTGCACGCCGTCCTCGCCGCCACCCATCACGAGCCTGCCGTGCGGACGGTTGACTATAACGTCGGGCCTCACCTGCTCAAGCATCTTAAGACGCTCTTCCCCGAACGAGCTTATAGGGAAGACATTGAGTCCGCGCGCCTCTAACCCCTCTATCAGCGCCTCGAAGTGCTCGGGATTGGAGTTCTGCATGTTGACGTTGCCCGCCAGAAGGGCCACCCGCGGCGCCCCCTCGCGGTAACGGCCGCTGGCACGGTAATAATCCAGGTATTGTTCATAGGTGGCGAAGAAGTTGTCCTCTCCCGTGTGGAAGAAGTAGTCGGACGGCACCTGCACCGGCTCGCCATACCCACTGTCAAAGAGCCTCTTCCCGTCTATGTGGCGGCGGGCGTAACCCAGCAGACTGCGGAAGTTGGCCGCCGACTCGTTATCCATAAGAGCGGCGAAATAGGCACGTTCGCCCGCCCCTAACGAATTTATGCGGTCGTTGTCGCTCTCGGTGGCAAAGACCGCCACACCCCTCTCTATGGCCCGCTCTATGGACGTCAGATGCTCTGCGGTAAGCGATGTGCCGTGCACGCGCACCAACACCAGGTCATAACCCTCAATGTCGCGACACCTGTCGAGCGGCACACTCTCTATGCGTATGAAGCGGTTGTCGTTCGACCGTATCATCTTCTCTACCGTGAAGTCGGGGAAGTTGAGCATGGCCACCCGCGTGGGCGCCACCTCGGTCACATAGACCGCCGCCAACGCCGCCGCCAACACCAACACAATAGCCGCCGCAACACACCTGCGCTTTGTTATCTTCATGACAATATCTTTTTTGCAAACAGCCACCACACACTATCTCTCCACCTCGGCATAGCGGAACTCCACCTTGCCCGACACACCGTCGGCATCCTTATACTGGGTGAACTCCACCTTGTAATAAGAGTTGCCGTCGGCCGTTCTGACCACATATACGGGAGCCTTGAGATAGACCGGAGGCATTATCATGTCGCCATCTTCGTTGCGCTTGAACTCCACCACCGTGGCCGGCGACTGCACCACCGTGCTGCTGCCGCCCATGCCCTCGACGGTCATCTGCCTGTCAAGCTCGAAGTCGACACCCGCGGCGCTCTTGACGTTCTCGAAGCCGACACCATCGGCACAGATGTAGACCCCGCCCTCAGAACCTACCGCCGTCGACGCCCCGCCGTTGAAACGCAGGTTGTAACGACACACCGCCATGTCCCATTCTTTAGAGTCGCGCCACTTGATGTTGTCGGCAGTGCTCTCCTGACCCGTGCCTACAAACTCACCCGTCTTGAACGAGAAATAGTGCCACAAACCGTTCTGCGAGGCATCAACGCCCGCCTCAATGGTCTGACCTACAAAGGGCTCGTCACCGCCGTCGCTCTTGCCACAGCCCGAAACCAACAAACCCGCCGACATCATCAATGCAAAAATCTTTTTCATATCTGTGTGTTTTTCAGTTAATATACTCTTATTTGAACCCATACCTGAGACCAACCATAAAGGTGCGTCCCGGACTTACAAACGACTTGTCTCTGAATCCGAACAGGTTATCGACCTTTAATGTGGCCTCTAACGTATGCTTGCGTAACCTGAAGGGCTTCACCGCCACTATCTTCCATATATTGTAACGCTTCGACCTCTCGTCGACGGTCACCTGCTCGCCGTCCTCCTCGGTGCGACTCTGATAGAGCTTGGGCGAATTAAACCTGCCTGCCATCTGCAACGAGAATGGCGAACGCATCACAGAGCCGTTCCACGTGGCCGACACCGTGCCGCTGTGTCTGACGTTGCTGTCTAACTGCAAACCCGTAGAGTTGTCGCGGGCGTCACAGAAGCTGTAATTGGCCTTCAGGGTAACCTGACGCGCCACCACATACGAGGCGCTCACGTCGACCCCGGCGAGCGTTGCGCTGCTGACGTTGCGGTAATATTTCTCGGCGGCGCCCTGTGCGTTTATCACGTCATACTGCGTTATCTTGTTGCCTATGCGGTTGTAATAGCCTGTCACCGAGGCGTTGAACACTCCGCGCGCATACTCGGCCGACAGCGAGCCGTACACCCCGCGCTCGGCCTCAAGGTCGGGGTTGCCATAGACCCAGAACATGCCCTGATGGTCAAAATCGTAATACAGCTCCTTTATGCTGGGGGCACGAAAGGCCGACCCCACGCCGCCGCGAAACCTGAATCCAGCCACCGAGTACATCACCGACAACTTGGGTGAGAAGGCCCCCCCGAACTGCGAGTGATGGGTGTAACGTCCGCCCA
This sequence comes from Rikenellaceae bacterium, assembly GCA_029068395.1. Classification (GTDB taxonomy): domain Bacteria; phylum Bacteroidota; class Bacteroidia; order Bacteroidales; family Rikenellaceae; genus CASDZP01. The sequence continues at coordinate 2,018 of JAIECQ010000140.1, read as the reverse complement.
GCACCACATCCCAGCTGTCAGAAGGGGTGTAGTCGGCCTGCGCGAATATGTTCATGTCGTCCACACTCTTGGTCACGGGCACAGACCCGAGTGAGGTTTTCGAGAATACGCTCTCACGGTTATACTCAGCCCCGCCTACCAGCTCCCAACGCTCGGCAGCCTTATAGGTGTCGACCAGACGAACCGACAGATAGTCGGCCGTATTGTCGCGTTCGGTGGAGCCACCCTTGCGTTCAAGCACGTCAAGGTCGAAATATTTGTCATAACCCGCACTCAGCCTCACGCTGTTGCGTCCGTTCTTGGAGGCCAATGTCCCTGTCAGCGCCGCCGCCACCGTGTGTGTCAGCGGATGGGTGGCGTCCATGCTGCCGGCGGGATTGAAGCTCTCGTGGCGGAAGTAACGCGCCGTACCGTCTATAGTAAAACGCTCCGCCGGCTTGAAACCGAGCCTGAGGTCGCCGCCGTAATCGGCATAGCGCGCCGCATAGATGCCCCCTACATCGTAACCGTCAGAGCTGTTGCGAAAAGCAGACGCTCTCAATGAGACGTTTTTGTGCGACGAGGCCACATAGGCACGCGCCCTCCATGTGTTGTAGCTCTCCCACGAGGCCGACGCCCCCGCCTCCACCTTGTGGACGGGCCGCTTGGTTATTATGTTGACCACCGCCCCCACGGCATTAGAACCGTAAAGGGCCGATGCCGCGCCGTTTATCACCTCTATCTTCTCTATGTTGTCGACATCTATGGCGTCGAGGTTGACATTGCCGCCCGCCCCCTCTGACACCATGCGCTCGCCGTCAACCAGAAAGAGCACATAACGGCTACTCAACCCCTTGATACGCATATTATTACCCATGCCGTTGGGCGAGAAGACCATGCCTGGGATGTTGTCTTGCAACGACTCGGTCAGCGATGTCGACCCCGAACGGCGCATCTCTTTCTGTCCTATCAGCGTGGTGAGCACCGGGGTGTCAGAGAGGCGTTTCTCGGTGCGCGTGCCGGTAACCACCACCTCGTCCATATTTATAAGCTCGGGCTTCATCTTCACCACAAGCCCTGTAAGCGAGCTGTCTGACACCTCCACGTCGAGCGCAGTCATCTTATAATCGGCAAAATACATGGTCATCAACCGATACCTGCCGCTCTTTACGTTATTGATGGAAAAACGTCCGTCGCGTCCGCTCTGTGCCCCGCTCTCCGTCGTCGTCACCCACACTCCAGCCAAGGGCTTGCCGCTGACGGAGTCGACCACCACACCCGATACAGAGTATCGACCACCGTCGCCGTATCTTGCCGACACCTGCGCCGAGACAACAGTGCACCACATCATGGAGGCGAATGCCAATACAAGCGCCGCTATTTTCGTGCAAGAACACCATGCGTAACATCTGCCCGCATCCAAATTTATTGTAACGAAATACTCTTTTATACGACTCATGCCCATATATCCGGTTTTTACTCCGCAAAAGTAAAGAGAGCACCCCAAAGCCCAAATCGCATGAATTAGGTAATTACCCGCTGCATGATACTCCGCTTTGGGGATAGCCCGCCAAAGCTTGCTGCGGACTATGCAGCACAACGTCCCGATTGAAAACATCTGACTTGCCCGGAATGTGCCATATAAATAGCCTACTCGGAATACATTACACAACCGTCTGATTGGCTGCACATTAGTCACTTGAAGCATATTATACAAATGGTTGATTCGGGAATGACATGCCGTCAAATATCGACGCGTCCTCCCTGCTCAACCTATCACGGCTTAGGCAAGCCCTCGGGGAAGAATCAAAGAAATCAAAGAACCAAAGTATTAATATTTAGCGGACACAACGCACGCTAAAACCAAACCGCTTACCGTTGCTGCCCTGCGGATTCACACCGCTGCTGCTGAAGCTCAGGCGATACGCGAGGTTAGAATCGTACAGAACTGACGACCAATAACTTCCGAGCGCACCCGCGACGCCCAACGAACCATCCGCGCCGCGATTACCGACAGCGGGAAACTCCACGGAATTAGA
>JAIECQ010000014.1 GCA_029068395.1 Rikenellaceae bacterium | reverse complement strand
GGGGTGGTGTGCCGGGGAGGTTTATTATAAAAAGATGGTGATAGATGAGAGTTGACGCATGTATATCTGCGGCAGATGTGACGGCTGAGCGGGTGTTACATAAGAATTGTGTCGTGATAGATGTTTTCAGGGCCACTTCTGTCATTGTGGCGGCGATGGGGGCAGGGGTGGCCCGCATGATACCCGTGGTCAATGTCGAAGAGGCGTTCGCTATGCGCAAGTCGCTGGCACAGAGAGGTCATTGCACTCTGATAGGAGGCGAGCGCAACACTGTGCGTGTAGAGGGGTTTGATAAGGGTAACTCTCCGGAGTCATATACAGGTGCCGATGTCAAGGGGGTAACGGTGATATTTACCACCACCAACGGCACACGCGCCATCAACAACGCGAGGGCGGCCCACCGCATATACATCGGAGCCATACTCAATGCGCGGGCTGTGGCCGAACGTGTGATGGCTGACGGTCGTGATGTGGTGTTGGTGTGTTCGGGGCGCGAGGGTAACTATACCCTCGAAGATGCGTTGTGCGCAGGTATGATTGCCGATTTGATGCAGCAGGCGCAGCCCGACCTCTTCATGTCTGACATTGCCCGCACCATGCGCGACGTGTATGCGCTATACAGGCACGACCTGAGAGAGGGCCTTAAATATTGCTTGCATTATAACCACATAATGGACAGAGGGTTGCAGGATGATGTGACCTATTGTCTGCAAGAGAACATCTCTGATACGGTGCCCTATGTTGACGAGTTGTTCAATATTGTCGTGTAAGGGGCTGCAATGTGTCGGTTCCTATAGAGGTGTCATCTTTGCGTTGGCAGGGTGTATTGTCGCGGCAGGAGGTGGTGAGTTTGCAATTACTGGCGTTTTTAATATCTTTGCCAATATTTTTTAGAGATGAAGAAGATAAGAAATTTCTGTATCATTGCCCATATTGACCACGGTAAGAGTACATTGGCCGACCGTCTGTTAGAGGTGACCAAAACGGTGTCAGAGCGCGAGGCTCAGGCTCAGGTGCTTGACGATATGGATCTTGAGCGCGAGAAGGGCATAACCATCAAGAGCCATGCGATACAGATGGACTATAACTACAAAGGCGAGCCTTATGTGCTCAACCTGATAGACACCCCGGGGCATGTCGACTTCTCTTACGAGGTGTCGCGCGCCATTGCTTCGTGCGAGGGTGCCTTGCTGGTGGTCGACGCCACACAGGGCATACAGGCGCAGACCATATCCAACCTCTATCTTGCGCTCGAACACGACCTTGAGATAATACCCGTGCTCAACAAGATAGACATGGCCGCCGCAATGGTCGACGAGGTTAAAGACCAGATTGTCGACCTGCTCGGTTGCAGCCGCGATGAGATACTGGCCGCCTCGGGCAAGACGGGCGAGGGGGTAGAGGCCGTTCTCGAAGCTATCGTGGAGCGCATACCCGCGCCAGAGGGTGACGACGACTCCCCTTTGCAGGCCCTCATATTCGACTCGGTGTTCAATCCGTTCCGTGGCATCATAGCCTATTTCCGCGTTATGAACGGCACTATCAAGAGCGGCGACCACGTCAAGTTTTTCAATGCCGGCAGCGAGTATGACGCCGACGAGATAGGTGTGCTTAAGCTTAAGATGACGCCACGTGACATGATCAAATCGGGCGATGTGGGTTACATCATATCGGGCATCAAAAACTCGATAGACGTAAAGGTGGGCGACACCATAACACACATCGCACGTCCGTGTCAGAGCGCCATTGCCGGATTTGAAGAGGTCAAGCCCATGGTGTTCGCCGGCATATATCCTACAGATTCGGACCAGTATGAAGACCTGCGCGCCTCGCTTGAGAAGTTGCGTCTGAACGATGCTTCGCTCACCTTTGAGCCGGAGTCGTCGTTGGCCCTCGGCTTCGGATTCCGCTGCGGATTTCTCGGCCTGTTGCACATGGAGATAATACAGGAACGGTTATATCGCGAGTTTGACATGGATGTGATAACCACCGTGCCCAACGTCTCTTACAAGGTGCACACCACAAAGGGTGATGTGATAGATGTGCACAATCCGTCGGGGTTGCCGGAACCTACGCTGATAGATTACATAGAGGAACCCTACATAACGGCACAGGTGATAACCAAGGCCGAGTATCTCGGTGCGGTCATGAAGCTGTGCATAGACAAGCGGGGTACGCTCAAAAACCAGTCGTTCATAACCACAGACCGTGTGGAGGTGACATTTGAGATGCCGTTGGCCGAGATTGTCTTTGACTTTTACGACAAGCTTAAGAGCATATCGCGCGGTTATGCCTCGTTCGATTACCATCCGTCGGAGTACAGACAGTCGGTGTTGTCAAAGCTCGACATATTGCTTAACGGTGACGGGGTTGACGCCCTCTCGTCGCTCATACACCGCGACCACGCCTATGACTTCGGTCGTAAGATGTGCGAGAAGCTCAAGGAGCTGATACCACGTCAGCAGTTCGACATAGCCATACAGGCCGCCATAGGGGCCAAGATAATCGCCCGCGAGACCGTCAAGGCCGTGCGTAAGGATGTGACTGCCAAGTGTTACGGCGGTGACATATCGCGTAAGCGTAAGCTGCTCGAAAAACAGAAGAAGGGTAAAAAGAGGATGCGTCAGGTGGGCAATGTGGAGGTGCCGCAGGAGGCTTTCCTTGCCGTCCTTAAGATGGATTAACTCCCCGGTGGCAGACATTCATATATGGCCCGTAGCTTGTGATGAGCTGCGGGTTTTTGTGTTTTAAGATGTTGTCGTGGTGATAGCGTGTCGGGGTGGTTGCTGCGGGTGTTTCGGCAGATGGTAAGCTATAGTGTTGTGGTGGTTATGTGCGGATGGCGGTACGCAGGGGTGGTTGCCGCGGGTGGTGTTACCAGCCTACCATTTCGGGCAGCGCCTTGCGTAGAGGTGTGTACTCGAAGCCGCAGAGACGGCATATCTTGGTGCCGTCATAAAGATGGCGGTGGCGGAGAGACTCTACATGAGGCGATTGCAGCCTTGCCCGTAGTCCTAACCGCTCCGTTATCTTCAGTATGTTATAGAGTGCCGATACCATGAACATGGGAGCCACCATAGGTCGCCTAACCCCCAATGTATCTGACATGAGCTGCCACATCTCGTCTAAAGGCAGATTGTCAGACGAGAGTATGAACCGCTGTCCTACAGCCTCGGGGGTACGGCTCAGCTGTTCCAAGGCGCGTGTCACGTCGCAGATGGCAACATAGCCGGTGGTGCCGCCGGCAACAGAGGGTACACCGCGGCGCACCATTGCCTCATAGGCAGGCAAGGCTCCCTTGTTCCATCGTCCGCCGCCCAAGATGACCGAGGGGTTGACCACAATGACCGGCAAACCGGCCTGGCTGACACGCCAAAATTCGTTCTCGGCGATGAATTTGCTTATCGAATATGACGACTTGCCTGTCATGGTGTCGAAGTCGTCGTTCTCGTCGGTAAGATCGGGGGCCTCTTTGGCGTGCAATGATGCTATGGAGCTGACATGCACAGCGAGGCTTACGCCGCTCTCTAACGCCGCCTGTGCCGCTGCGTACGCGATGTCGCGGTTGGTGGTTATCTGGCTTTGTCCGCCTGAGAACGATATGTCGGCAGCGCAGTTGAAGAGCAGGTCGTGACCCGCAAAGGCCTCTTTGAGGTTGTCGAGCGACATGAGCGGCATTATCAGACACCTGAGGGTGGGGTACAGGTCGCCGAGGCCGAAGTGCATCATTGTCGAGGCCAGCTTGCAGAGCGACTCTTTAGTGCGTGACAGCACGGTGATGTTGCGATAGCCGCATTTGAGAAGATGGCACACCAGGTGCGAGCCAACCATGCCTGTGGCTCCCGTTATGATTACTTTTCTTGATGTGTGTTCTTCTGTCATTTCGTCTTTGTCGGGGCTTGTCATATCTTGCCGCGGTCGCCATGTCCCTGATCGTTAGAGGTGGCGGCATCGTCCGTTTCAAGCTTTCGCAATGCGGGCGGGCTTTAGGGCTGACGACGGTTGCGTGGTGTGTTCGTTTGCCGGTCGTTTGCGAAAGCGAAAGATAGATTTACGTTCTTATCAGAACGGTATGTATCTGTCCCACGTCAGTTTTTTGCCGAAGCCAAGCTTGTTGTCGGTGTGTTTGACCGTCTCTATTGTCATGATCCATAATTCGATAGGTATGGCAATGGCGAAGGGGAAGCGTTTGAGGTAATGTTTGCGGGCCTCGGTCAGTATTTGGCCCTCGGGCTTTATTATACGACCCGTAAGTTGAGAGCCTTGTAACCGGCCTATTGTCTTTGATTCGACCACAACGGAGGCGGCCACGCGGTCGTTTATGGTGAAGTGTGACACATGGGCCGTCGCCGAGTCGGATGAGAAGATCACAGGGCGCTTCTCGGGGGCGTAAGCGTAAAAAATGTTGCAACAATATGGAGCGCAATCTCTTCTGATAGTGGCGAGGGTGGCAACATGGTGCTCACTCAAGAAATCTACTATCCTCTTATCCATATTGTTCTGCCGCATGAAGTACGGATCTATGTCCTTACACTCATCCATCTCTACATCGGCATCTATTTCTGTATCGGTCTTCATCTTTCGCCTCCTTTCAAATTATTGCTTTTTCATCACCGCCTTGAACAGGTCGGGCATGCTGCCTTTGGGGGCCTCTGCCGACGGGGTGTGATACTCTGCCCCCTCCAGTTCTTTCATTATCTTGGTTTTGACCACCTCGAAGCCGGCGCGTTGGGCCTTGCCTATGTCTTCGCCTTTGATATCCGTCATTTTGAGGGGGTCGATGGGGCGTCCGTGGTGCCATATACGGAAGTCGAGGTGCGGACCGGTCGATATGCCGGTGCTGCCTACATATCCGATAAGGTCGCCCTGTTTGACCTGAGAGCCTACTTTGATGCCTTTGGCATATCCGCTAAGGTGCAAATAGCCCGATACATAGCCGCGCGTGTGTTTTATCTTGAGCACGTTACCGCCGCCGCGTTCATAATATTTGTGGGTTACCACGCCGTTGGATATGGCATGCACGTGTGTGCCTTTGGGGGCGGCATAGTCGACGCCGTGGTGCGGACGTCGTATGCGCAGCACGGGGTGGAGGCGCGAGTTGGAAAATTTGGAACTTATGCGCGAATATTTGAGTGGGGCTTTGAGGAAGGCGCTTTTGAGCGAACGACCGTTCTCATCCCAATAACCCTGCTGGCGGATGCCTTTTTCCGTATATTCGTGGCGTATGGCGTAATAGTTTTTGCCGTTGTGGTTGAATATGGCTCCCCAGATAGTGCCCACGCCCACGCTTTTGTTGTCGATGAACAGCTCGTCATAAATAACCTTGAAAGAGTCGCCCGGCTGTATGGCGTAAAAGTCTATGCTCCACTGATATACGTCGGCTAAGTTCATGGCCACCGTGCCGTTCATGCCTGCGCTGACAGCGGCGTTCCAAAGCGAGCTTTCGATGGTTGCCGAGGCCATGCGACGGCGTGTCTCTATCTGCTTTTGTTGCGCATGTATGGTTATGGTGTCTTTGAAGCAGAAGACGATATAGTCGCGCATGGTGCTCTCATAGATGATGTATTGCAGCTTAGAGAGGCTGTCCATGGTGGTCATCACCGTATATTGGTTGCCCTCACGCAGCTGACGCAGGTCGAAGACGCCGCTGCACTTGCGCACCACCTGGTCGATGGTGCGGGCGCTGCAACCGTAACTGTCGAGTATCTTGGAGAATGTCTGTCCGCTCTGTACGGTCTCTGAAGTGACGTTGAGCGAGTCTATCCTGATGCCGTAAAGGTATTCGGGCACCCGTGTTTCCAGCTCTTTGACCGGCTTGTTGAAGTCGACCTCCACACCGAAAATGCCGTGACGATATAACAGCGTGATGCTTATGGTCGCAAGGCTCAATATTATAGTGGCGATGGATATCTTATCGCGTCCGGTTATGTTCATCGTGTAAGTTTTATTGTTTCTGTTTTAGCTTGAGGTTTTCAAACCCGTTGCCGTAAACGCCCGATATTGCTGCATTAGAGATGAACGCATCGGGGTCTTTCTCTTTGATAATACGGCATATAGCGGTCGACTCGTTGCGACGGCAGAAGATCATGAGTATCTTTTGCGGGTTTTTGGTGTACCATCCCGAGCCGTCGAGCACGGTGACGCCGCGGTGGGCGTTGCTTACTATAGTGTCGGCAATCTGTGGATAGTGTTTAGATATGACCATAAGCTGGCACGATTGTCTGTTGCCTTGCAGCACGGCGTCTATGGTATATCCTGTTAATCCCAACGTTACATAACCGTAAATTATTGCCGAGATGTTGTGATAGATGAAGAAAGAGCAGCCTATGATGATAACGTCGCACAACATTATGACCTTGCCGAGGCTCACGTTGTGATATTTGTTTACTATCATGGCTATGATGTCGGTGCCGCCGGTGCTTCCCCCCTGGCTGAAGCAGATGCCTATGCCCAGTCCGCAGAGTGCGCCGCCGAGGATGGCCGAGAGCAGCTTGTCTTCTTGCAGGCCGACCAAATCGGGCGATACGATGCTTGGCAGAACAGAGAGCGCCAGTGACATGTAACACATGGCGTAGACCGTTTTGATGCCGAAGGCAGGGCCTATTACGACAAGCGCAACCAACAGCAGTATGGCGTTGATGCCGAAGTAGATGGTGCCCATTTCAAGGAATCCGTTGGTGGCCTCTACAATGAGGGTGCTGACACCCGGAATGCCTCCGCCTATAAACTTGGCCGGCGTGATGATGGCGATCCAGGCAAAAGCATATATCGTAAGGCCCAAAGTCATTATGATATAGGCCCTTATTTCAGAAAATATCTGCTTTCGAGTCAGTTTTACTTTTAAGTTTGGCATAGTTATGTGTGCGTTAATAATTTTATTTTTCAGGGGTGCTGCTTTGTCTTTGGCGTGATGGCGTCAGAGCACTATGTTTATAATCTTGCCTTTTACAAACACAACCTTCTTGGGGGTGTTGCCGGCCAGGTATTTTTGTGTCGTCTGGTCGGCGAGCAGCTCTTTTTCGACCTCCTCTGCGCTTAGCGACAGCGACAGCTCTTTTTTGAATCGCATCTTGCCGTTGAACGATACGGGGTATTCAAACGACTCCTCGACCAGGCAGGCGGGGTCGTACGTGGGGAACGGTGCATCGCAGGCGCTGCCTTTCATGCCTAAGGCCTCCCATATCTCCTCGGCGATGTGGGGAGCGAAGGGGCATATCAGCGCCACGAGCGGTTCGAGCACCTGACGTGAGCGGCAGCCCAGCTCGCCAAGCTCGTTGACGCATATCATGAATGCGCTCACCGACGTGTTGAACGAGAAGTTCTCGATGTCTTCGCCTACCTTTTTTATCGTCTTGTGCAGGGCCTTCATGGCTTTGGCGTCGGCCTTGTCGTCGGTGACAGCAAGGGTGCCGTCGGCGGTGAAATAGAGCCTCCAGAATTTACGCAGGAATTTGTGTACGCCGTCTATGCCGTTGGTGTCCCACGGCTTGGACTGCTCTAACGGCCCGAGGAACATCTCGTATATCCTGAGGGTGTCGGCGCCGTAATGCTCTACTATGCTGTCGGGGTTGACAACGTTGAACATCGACTTGGACATCTTCTCTACGGCCCAGCCGCACACATACTTGCCGTCTTCGAGTATGAACTCGGCATCTTTGAACTCGTCGCGCCATGCACGGAACGTCTCTATGTCGAGAATGTCGTTTTTGACAATGTTGACGTCGACGTGTATCTCTTGGGTGTCGTGCTTGTCTTTCAGACCTGCCGAGACGAAGGTGTTGCTGTTCTTTATGCGGTAAACGAACGACGAACGGCCCTGTATCATGCCTTGGTTGACAAGTTTCTTAAACGGTTCGCTCTCGCACACGTAGCCGAGGTCGAAGAGGAACTTGTTCCAGAAACGTGAGTATATAAGGTGGCCCGTGGCATGCTCTATGCCGCCCACATAGAGGTCGACATTGCGCCAGTATTCGTTGGCGCGGCGGCTGACAAGCTCTTGTGTGTTGTGCGGGTCCATATATCGGAGGTAGTAGGCCGACGAGCCGGCAAATCCGGGCATGGTGCTCAGCTCGTAGGGGTAGCCGTCTTTTGTGTGCCACCCTTTGACGCGGGCAAGCGGATGCTCGCCGTCGGCCGTGGGACCGAAGTTGTCGATGGGGGGAAGCTCAAGCGGCAGTGACTTTTCGTCGACAAGGTGGGCCACACCGTCGATGTAATAGACAGGGAAGGGCTCGCCCCAGTATCTCTGGCGTGAGAATATGGCGTCGCGAAGACGATAGTTGACCTTAAGGGCGCCTATGCCTATCTCTGCGATTTTTTCGAGCATTGCGGGGATGGCCTCTTTGACGTCGAGTCCGTCGAGGAACTCTGAGTTTATCATCTTGCCGCTCTTGGCGTCGTATGACGATTCGCTCAAATCGCCGCCTTCAACCACAGGTATGACGGGCAGGTCGAAGTGTTTGGCGAAGGCGTAGTCACGGCTGTCGTGCGCCGGCACTGCCATGATGGCGCCAGTGCCGTAACCGGCCAGCACATAGTCGCTGAGATAGACAGGTATGCGTTTGCCGTTGAGCGGGTTAAGGCAGTATGCGCCGGTGAAGACGCCGCTGACGCGTTTGGTGTCGGCCATGCGTTCGCGCTCTGAGCGTTTCTTGCTCTGGGCTATGTATGCCCTGACATCGGCCAGGCGGTCGGGTGTCGATATGCTCTCGGCCCACTCGTGCTCGGGGGCCAGCACCATGAAAGTGACGCCGAAGACGGTGTCGGCACGGGTGGTGAATATTTCGAGGCTCTTGCCATCGTGTCCCTCTATGGGGAAGAACATTTGGGCGCCGATGGATTTACCTATCCAGTTGCGCTGTATCTCTTTGAGTGACTCGCTCCACTCAAGTGTGTCGAGGCCATTGAGCAGGCGTTCGGCGTAGGCTGTGACCCTGAGGAGCCACTGTTGCATGAGCCGTTGCTCGACGGGGTAGCCGCCCCTGACAGAGAGCCCGTCTTTGACCTCGTCATTGGCCAGCACCGTGCCTAACTCGGCACACCAGTTGACCTGAGTGGCGGCGCGGAAGGCCAGACGATAGTTTTCGAGCACCTTCTCGCGTTCGGAGTGGTTCATCGTCCTCCACTGGGCGGCCGTGAACGTGAGCGGCTCGGTACATGCGGCGTCAAGGCCCTCGGTGCCCTGTTTCTCAAAGCGGTCTATCAGCTTTTCTATAGGCTCGGCCTTGTCGGTGTCGTTGTCGTAATAGTGGGTGAACATCTTTTCAAACGCCCACTGGGTCCACTTGTAATAATCGGGATCGCAGGTGCGTATCTCGCGGCTCCAGTCGAACGAGAAGCCTATCTTGTCGAGCTGGCTGCGGTAGCGGTCGATGTTGTTGACGGTGGTGGTCTGCGGATGCTGTCCCGTCTGTATGGCATACTGCTCGGCGGGGAGGCCGAAAGCGTCGTAGCCCATAGGGTGCAGCACGTTGAAACCCTTTTGACGTTTGTAGCGCGAATAGATGTCGGAGGCGATGTAGCCTAACGGATGTCCTACGTGGAGACCCGCGCCCGAGGGATAGGGAAACATGTCGAGGACGTAAAATTTAGGCTTGCCCGAATCTTCGGTAACCTTATAGGTGCCTGCCTCTTTCCAGCGTTCCTGCCATTTGTGCTCTATCTTTCTGAAATCGTATTCCATAATTGTATAGGGTTTCTTTTCAAGCGGTAAAGTTAGTGATTTTTATGTGAAAATTCGCTTTTGGGTCGAGTTTTTTAAGCTGCGGGTCGCCTCTGATGCGGCGAATCGTTTTAGTCGGGGGCGAGAGCGGCGAGATTGTGTCGTGAGGCGGGAAGCGGGCGGGACGGCTGGCTGGGCGAGGCTTTGTAGCTTGTGGTTTGGCTTTGGC
>JAIECQ010000139.1 GCA_029068395.1 Rikenellaceae bacterium | reverse complement strand
AAAACACAGAAGATTAAGCAGTTACATCTGGCTATCTGAAATCGTGAACAAAACTGTTCACGGCGAGAGCTGTTCACGATTTGTTCACTGCTGAACCTTACAATGTGCGTTATTTTGCCGGATAGAGGTATTACAAAAATCGCTGAAACTGTCTTAGTTTCAGCGATTTGCGGCATCTTGCCGATTTGTTCTGTGATCCGCCTGGGGCTCGAACCCAGGACCCCAACATTAAAAGTGTTGTGCTCTACCAGCTGAGCTATTGAATCATTCCCTTTGCGAGTGCAAATGTATGACAAAAAAAATATAACTCCAAATAAAAATAAGTTTTTTTGTAAATAAATTTGTGTTTATATTGCTAATGTCTTGATATGCACATTTTTGTGTTGCAGAGAAATTTGTGTTGCCGATATTGCATTTTTTCTTGTTTTTGATGACGTCATGTCAAGCGGCGGCAAATATCAAAACTCAAAGCGGCAAATTGCAAAAGGCAAAGGAGCAAAGCGGCAAAGGAGCAAAAATGCGGCATGTACAAAAATAGGGTCCGGAGCAGTTCCGGACCCTATTGTTAGTTTTAAGGTGTTTCTATCGGAAGATGTCGTACTGTACGAATACCTCTATAGCCTCATATTCGGCCATGCCTAACTTGTTGTAGCGTCTGGCGGTGGCTTGAGTACGGTCTTCGGCGCGCTGCCAGAACTCGCGTTTGTCGTCGCCGGGGAAGGGCACGATATCTTTCTGCGAGAGGTGGCGATAGATGGCGTGACGTTTTCTTATCACCTCGTCAGGACTGAGGGGCACGGCCATGTCGACCATGTCAAGCTCCCACTCCTGCCATGCGCCGCGATAGAGCCACAGGCGGCAGTCTTTGAGCCATTCGTCAGACTGTATCTGCTTGATGGCTCCCAGCACGGCCTCGATGCACACGCGGTGGGTGCCGTGAGGGTCTGACAGGTCGCCGGCGGCATATATCTGGTGAGGCTTGATGTCGCGCAGCAGTTTGATTATTATGTCTATGTCTTCCTGTCCTACGCCGTTTTTCTTGACGGTACCGGTCTCATAGAAAGGCAGGTTTAGGAAGTGCACGTGGGTGTTCTCGTCGAGACCTATGAAGCGGTCGGCGGCGCGTGCCTCTCCGCGACGTATGGCTCCTTTAAGGTTTAGCAGTTCGCGAGGTTCGCGTTCGCCCTGCTTTTTGCTTTCTATGATTGACTTGATGCGGTCGTATTCGTCGCCGAGGCCGCACTGGCGCGCCGTGTCGAGTATCTGAAGCACCACGTCGTCATGTACGGCGATGTTACCCGAAGTCTCGTAGGCCACATGCACATCGTGCCCCTGGTCTGAGAGGCGTATGAATGTGCCGCCCATAGATATCACGTCGTCGTCGGGGTGGGGGCTGAATATGAGCACACGTTTGGGATAGGGGGTGCTGCGTTCGGGACGTGTCGAGTCATCGGCGTTGGGTTTGCCGCCGGGCCATCCTGTGATGGTGTGCTGCAACTCGTTGAACACGCGTATGTTGACAGAGTAATAGTCGCCCACCTCGTCTAAAAGCTGGCCCAGCGAGTTGTCTATATAGTCCTGATATGTCAGTTTCAGTATCGGCTTGTCTACCTTTTCGCAGAGCCACAGCACGGCCTTGCGTATGAATTTGTCGGTCCACTGGCAGGTGCCCACCAACCACGGTTTCTTGAATCGTGTAAGTTCTACGGCCACATCTTCCGATACGACAAACTCTACATTGGTGTGTTTTTGCAGGAAGCTTGCGGGCACAGAGGCATCTACCGGACCCTCTACGACGCGTTCGAGCACTTTCGATTTCTCTTCACTCCATGCGAACATGAGCACGCGGCGGGCGTTGAGTATGGTGGCAATGCCCATGGTGATGGCGCGCGAGGGCACCTTGTTGCCGGTCATTATGTCGTCGGCTATCACTTTGCGGGTCTTGTTGCTCAGGGCTACCAGTCGCGTCTTGGTGTTGACGAAGGTGCCGGGTTCGTTGAATCCTATCTGTCCTTCGGTGCCTATGCCGAGCAGCATGAGGTCTATGCCCCCGGCCTCGGCTATCTTCTCTTCGTAATGTTTGCAAAAGGTAGACACCTCATCTAACGGAACCTCGCCGGGAAGCAGGTGTACGTTGCCCTCCTCTATGTCGATATGTTTGAGCAGCTCTTCGCGCATGGCACGACTGCGGCTGTGGGCCTCTGATGCGTTGATGGGGTAAAACTCGTCGAGGCTGAACATGATCACGTTTTTGAACGAGAGCGACTCCTCGCGGTGCATGCGTACCAGCTCGCGATAGACGCCGACGGGCGACTTGCCTGTCGAGAGGCCGAGAACGAACTTCTCGCCCTTAAGGGTTTTGGCCTGTATGGCTTTGGCCACCTGATGGGCCACATAATGGGCGCCTACCTCTGCCGACTGGCATACCATGGTAGGTATCTGCTCATATCGGGTGATGATGTCGAGCGGTTCGACACCCTGTTTAAGGCCACCGCCGGTTACCAATTTGTAATTTGAACTCATAGTAGTGTTTTTAATATATGTCGTTATATTCCCTTTTTACTGGTGTTTGCTGTTACTGTAGCGTCTCTTCTATTATCATGTCGAAGAGCTTGCCGGGCTCCAGGCCCATTGCCCTTGCCTGTTGCGGTATGAGGCTTGCGGGCGACATGCCGGGAACGGTGTTGACCTCTATGAAATAGGGGGTGTGGTCGCGCACTATGAAATCCATCCTCACAAGGGCGCGCATGTTCAACGCCTCGTATATCGTTTTCATCGACGCATAAAGGCTTTGCAGTGCCTGCTCTGATATGCGGGCCGGGGTTATCTCGCTCGATTTGCCGTTATACTTGGCGTCATAGTCGAAAAACTCGCCCTCAGGCACTATCTCGGTAGGCGGAAACAATATGTAGTCGCCTTTATAACGCATTATGCCGCAGCTTATTTCGGTGCCGCCGATAAACTCTTCGACAAGCAGGTCGCAGCTCTGCCCAAGCACCGAGTCTATGGCCTCGCCCAGATGGTCGGCACTCTTGACCTTGACCACGCCGAAGCTGCTGCCCGAGGTCGCCGCCTTAACAAAGAGCGGCAGAGAGAGCTTGTCAGCGATATCGCGAGGGTCGTATGTCGAGCCGCGGGTGATGCGCACATCGCGGGCCATGGGTATGTCATATCCGGCAAGGGCGCGTTTGGTCAGTATCTTGTCGAAGGTCACGGCGCTTGATGTGGGCGGACATGTCGAATAGGGTATGCGCATCATCTCGAAATATGATTGCAGCAGACCGTTCTCGCCCGGGGTGCCGTGTATCATTATTAAGGCGTAATCAAACCCTGTGCGCACACCGTCGAGGGTTACGGCAAAGTCGTTTTTGTCGACATCGCACTCGACGCCGTTGTGGTTGACCCACCAGCGTCTGCCTTTTACCTTGATGCAGAAGATGTTGTACTTTTCGCGATCGAGAACCGACTCGACGAAAGCGCCGCTTTTGACCGAGACGTCAAACTCAGGCGAATCGCCTCCCGCAAGGATGGCCACGTTTAGTTTCTTTGTCATATATTGCAGTTTGAGACTCTTTGACAAATGACGGGAAATATTTTTTTACAAATGTACAAAAAAACGACAAAATAATGTAATATTGCAGTATAAAAATATGTCTGCAAAACTTCATCATTTTGCGAACGGATTATCTTTTAGTGAGATATGTTTGTGTAAGAAGGCACTGCTTTTGGGCGGCCTCTGGTTTAGGCAAGATGGTTGCAGGGGTGTGGACGGTGTAAAACAAATGACTATAACAACATGAAAACAAGCAGGATAACTGACCTTTTCGGCATAGAGAAGCCTATTGTTGCCGGCGGTATGGTATGGTGCAGCGGTCACAGGCTGGCCTCGGCGGTCTCTAACTGCGGCGGACTGGGGCTGATAGGTTCTGGATCGATGCACCCCGACACGTTGCGCGAACACATAGAGAAGTGTAAATCGGAGACCGACAAGCCTTTCGGGGTCAATCTGTCGCTTTTTTATCCTCAGTTGGAGGAGGCGGTGCAGATAATACTCTCTTCGGGTGTCAAGATAGTTTTTACCTCGGCTGGCAACCCTGCCATGCTCACAGGCAGGCTCAAAGAGGCGGGCATCACGGTGGTGCATGTGGTTTCGAGCGCCAAATTCGCGCTTAAGGCTCAGGCGGCGGGTGTCGATGCCGTGGTGGCCGAGGGTTTCGAGGCCGGCGGTCACAACGGACGCGACGAGACGGCCACCATGGTGCTCACCCCATCGGTGTGTCAGGCCGTAGAGGTGCCGGTGATAGCTGCCGGCGGCATATCGACAGGTGCTCAGGTGGCGGCGGCGTTCGCCCTGGGGGCCGAAGGTGTGCAGATAGGTACGCGCTTTGCCTTGTGCGACGAGTCGTCGGCATCGGAGGCTTTCAAGCAGCGGTGTCGCGGTCTGGCCGAGGGCGGCACCATGCTGACGCTCAAAAGGTCGGGCAATGTGCGCATGGTGAAGAACGAGTTTTATGCAAGGGTGGCCGAGGCGATAGAGCGCGGCGCCACCGATGACGAGATAAAGGAGATTGTAGGCCAGAGGCGCGCCAAGCTCGGCATATTTGAGGGTGACATGCAGGAGGGCATGTTGGAGATAGGGCAGACGGCCACCCTCGTAGAGCGTAAAGAGAGTGTGGCCGACATATTTGCCGACATAGAGGCCGGTTATGCGGCGGCGGCATCAAGGCTTCAGCTATGATAGTGTCGGTTTCCAGACGTACCGATATACCCGCCTTTTACGCCGATTGGTTTTTCAATCGCCTGAGAGAGGGTTTTGTGTGCGTACGCAACCCCATGAATGCCGGTCAGGTGAGGCGTGTCGAGCTTTCGCCGCACTCTGTCGACTGTTTTGTCTTCTGGAGCAAGAATCCTGCTCCGATGATAGACCGTCTGGCACTGCTGGACGATTATAAGTACTATTTTCAGTTTACCGTCAACGGTTACGGCGCCGATATAGAGCCCCGTGTGCCGTCTGTTGACGAGGTGACGGCCACTTTTGCGCGTCTTTCCGACCTTATCGGTCCGCGGAGGGTGGTGTGGAGGTACGATCCTGTCTTGTTTGCCGGCCATATAGACGCAGACTATCACCGGCGCCGCTTCGAGGCTATCGCCGGGAGGCTTTGCGGGCGCACCGAGAGGTGCATGATAAGTTTCGTCGACATTTACGGCAAGATGAGACGCCGGTTTGATGCCGTACATGGAAGGGGGCTCTCTGCCTGCCAGATGCGCTCCCTTGCGGCCGACTTTGCGCGTATTGCGTCGGCGTATGGCATGCGGGTGTACACCTGTGCCGAAAAGATAGACCTGGAGTCGGTGGGGGTGGAGCATGGGTGTTGTATTGACGGCCGTCTGATAGGCGCGCTGTCGGAGGGTGTGTACATAGCCAAGAGGGCGAGCGGTCAGCGTTCCGAATGCGGATGTGTGCAGAGCGTCGATATAGGGCGGTACGACACCTGTATGCACAACTGTCTCTATTGTTATGCCAATGTCGGCCACGAGAGTGTGATGCGCAATTATATGGCGCACGACCCTTTGTCGCCGTTTATGTGACAGGCTGTGCCGGCTTGCGGGCCGGACGCAAAAACAGGGCGGGTGTTTCATCTGTTCGGTCGGTCATGGAGTCGGGGAGTCGGGTCCTGAAGTGGCTGTGTTCGTGGAATTAAAAGGCGGGTCGGCTGCGTTCGGCCGGACGCAAAATTGCAAAAGAGAGCCTTTATTATTACCTTTACAGCCATGAAACAGTTTAAGACGATAGTCGTGTCGGTGTTGTCGCTGATTATAACGCACTATGTGTCAGCACAGAGTGTGTCGCAGCATCTCGACGCCGGATGCGGTGTGCGTGAGCCGTTGACGGTTGTCAAAGGCGCCTTGGGGCAAGACGGCCTGTCGACAGAGCCTCTCTTGTGCGGCGCCGACCGTACCGAGCAGTACATTTATATGCTGAAGGGCAGGCGCGTGGGTCTGCTTACCAACCAGAGCGGGTTATGCGGCGGGGTACACCTTGCCGACACGCTCACCCGGCTGGGTGTCGACATACGTTATATCTTCGCCCCCGAGCACGGATTCCGTGGCGATGTGTCGGCCGGCGAGAGGGTGCGTGACGGACGCGATCCCAAGACGGGCATACCTGTGCTGTCGCTCTATGGGGCATCCAAGGCGCCGGCCGACTCGGTAATGCGAAAGCTCGACGTGGTGGTGTTTGACCTTCAGGATGTCGGGCTGAGATATTACACCTATCTGTCGACACTGCATTATCTGTTAGAGGCGGCCGCGCGCACCTCCACCGAGGTGGTGATACTCGACCGTCCCAACCCCAATGGCCATTATGTCGACGGCCCGATACTCGACATGAAACACCGCTCTTTTGTGGGCGTCTATCCCATACCCGTCGTTCACGGCATGACGCTTGGCGAGCTTGCCGGCATGGCCATAGGCGAGGGGTGGGTTAAAGACGGGAGTAAGTGCCGCCTTAGGGTCATACGGGCCAAGGGTTACACCCACCGCACCTTATACGCCCCGCCTGTGCCTCCCTCGCCCAATCTGCCCGATATGACGGCCATATACCTCTATCCCTCGCTGTGCTATTTCGAGTCTACCCCCGTGAGCGTGGGACGCGGCACCGACAGGCCTTTCAAGGTCTATGGCCATCCCTCCATGACGGGACGCAGCTATTCTTTCGTGCCGCGCTCCATGAGGTCGGCTGTCAATCCGCCGTGCAAAGACAAGGTGTGCTACGGGGTGCTGCTCGACACCATACCGGCAGACGAACTTGTCGGCAAAGGGTTGTCGCTTGAATATGTCATTGACGCCTACAGAGATATGGGCATGGGTGACAAATTTTTCAATAACGCTTTCGAGCGGCTCATAGGGGTCGATTATGTGCGTGAGATGATAAAAAAGGGTGCCTCTGCCCAAGAGATAGAGGCATGCTGGCAAGATGATGTGGCGCGGTTCAGAAAGGCGCGCGCACCCTATCTGCTCTATGACGAATAACATTTATCTGCGATGATTAAAGAGAGTCGCCCCACCCGTACGGACGGCGGAAACAGGGGCAAAAACAGATCGGCGGCACCGCGTGTCGACGAGCATGCCGTGACAGAGCCTTCCACACTGATGGAGTTTCTGTTGGCTGCATATAGCGACAGGAGCCGTACGACTGTCAAGAGCTATCTGGCTCATGGTCAGGTTGCCGTGAACGGTGTGACCAAAACAGTGTTCAACACGCCTCTTTGCGTGGGCGATGTGGTGCGCGTAACCTTAGGTCATGTGGAAAAGCCGTTCACACACAAAATGTTACGCATAGTTTACGAAGATGACGACATAATAGTTATAGACAAGCGCAACGGCTTGCTCTCAATGGCCACCGACAGCGAGCGCATCAAGACGGCCTATTACATATTGAGCGACTATCTCAAAAACAAAGACCGTTCGGCCCGCATTTTCATTGTTCACCGCCTCGACCGCGAGACCTCGGGGTTGATGCTCTTTGCCAAGAGCATGGATGTGCAGCACAAGTTGCAGAAAAACTGGGAGGATATGGTTCTCGAACGCAAATATGTGGCCGTGGTCAGTCCGCCCATGCGCGAAGAGGAGGGTGTTGTCAGTTCTTATCTGGCTGAAAACAAGGCCTATATGGTCTATTCAACCAGAAACCCCGAAGAGGGTGAGTTGGCCGTCACACGCTTCAGGCGCCTTAAGACCAACAGCCGTTACTCTATGGTAGAGTGCGAGCTTGAAACGGGCAAGAAGAATCAGATAAGGGTGCACATGAAAGACAAGCGATCGCCTATCATAGGAGACAAAAGGTATGGAGGCATATCCTCGCCGATAGGACGTATAGCATTGCATGCCAGACGGATACGGTTTATCCATCCGACCACGGGACAGGAGATGCTTTTCGATACCGGGGTGCCCAAGTCGTTCGAGACACTTTTCAGCAGATAGCGGCAGGGCGGTTGCTCGGGGTGTTTTGTGGGGGGCGGCGTGGCTTGCCGTTAGAAGTACGGCTGTTTTGTTTGGCGGCGGATGATTGCCGTTAAATGGCGGCAGGGTTGTTTACGGCCATTAAAGTTTTGGTGTTTAGTGAAAAAAAATTAATTTAGTGGCTTGAAACGAGGCTTGGACTATGATGTGTGCGGGCTTGGTTTTTGGTTTTTATGTGGCTGTTTACCATTGCTTTAGCTATCTTATAGCCTGATGAAGATTTTAACCATAGGACCCCTTCCTCCCCCCTTGCACGGGCAGTCGGCAGCCGACAGGATGGCTTTCGACGGATTGGCCAGTACCGAGAGGGTGACGGTCATAGACTCTGCCATAGACAAAGCATTTGCCGGCAATAAGATGCCTCCGTTGTGGTCGCCGGCCCGCCTTGTTGAGATTGTGCGCATATTGTTTCGAGATTTCGCCCCCGTATGGTTACGCGGTTATGATGTCGTTTATATGAGTGTCGGCTCATCTTTTCGTACGCTGATGCGTTTTCTCCCCTATATGATTGCCGCGCGGGTCAAGGGCGAGCCTTATGTATTGCACATACACTCTGCCCGGCTTTACCATAACTACGCCTCATTGTCAGGTTTTAAAAGGCGGCTTATGGGGTGGTGTCTGAAAGGTGCGGCGTCGGTTGTCGTGTTGGGCGACACCATAGCCCGCACGGTGGGACGCATATTGCCGCCGCAACGTATCCGCGTGTGTGCCAACGGTATAGACGACACATTGCGTCTGTCTGACGACGAGTTCGGTGCTACACTCGATAGCAGCGGCGCTGACATATTGTTCCTGAGCAATCTGATGGAGGCTAAAGGCATCTTTCAGATGCTTGACGCTTTCGAGCTGCTTGCAGACAGCTACAGGCTTACACTGGCCGGAGCCATAGAGAGCGATGCGGTGCGTCAGAGGGTCGAACGCATGTGCGACCGTTATCCCGGCAGGGTTGTATATAGGGGTGTGGTGACGGGTCGTGACAAGCGTGACGTTCTTAAGAACAGCGACATATTGGTGCTGCCATCGCATGACGAGGGGCAGGGCATAGTGATATTGGAGTCCTATGCCACAGGCTGTGCCGTCGTTACCGATCCGTCGGTCGGGGGCATAGGTGATATATTTGCGGACGGTGTAAACGGTGTGGCGTGCGACCATGCCGACCCGCGCTCTATCGCCGCCTCCATTGCCAAGGTTGGCCAAAGGCTATCTTTTTATAAAGAGGTCAACAGAATGGCATCAGAGTCATACAGTGAGGCGGCCTTTTTGTCGCGTGTTAAAAGCATATTGGAAGACAGTGTTGCTGCAAGAGGGTAATTTATTGTATATCAGGTGTGTATATGGGCATATTCGGGTGCCCGCTTGTTAAGGTTGATTATGACAGAGAAACGAACAATATCATCATATCAGACCGGCCGTTGGGTCGATCAGTACAAGTTCAGATATTATGTGCCGGCACGCCTTAATGAGAATATCACCGTGGACGATGCCGAGGCGGCCATGCTTATTGCCGAGGCTTCGCTTGCCGTTGGCCGTTTGGACGGCTATCTGCGCAATATGGAGGCGGCACCCATATATACACGTCATTTGTGGGTGGGTGATGCCCTGTCGTGGTTGCGCTCTGAGGGCAGCGGACTCTCTTTTGAGGAGTATTACATGCCCGACAGTGAGTTGCCCGCCCGCAAACGCTCACGCAAAGAGGAGACGGCCCGCTATGTAGGCACCATAGACGAAGCTGAATACATCATAGCCAATAGCAGTAGCAAGAAGCTGTCGGTCAAGGTGTTGAGGGCTATACACAAGCAGATGATGGGGGTGTCAAAGGGTGTCAACCGCATTCCGGGCATGTTTCGTGTCGAGCATATCGCAGTTGGCGGTGCAACCTTGCAGGATGCCGATTATGTGCCGCCGCATCCCGATGAGATACAGCAGCTTATGGCCAACTTCGACGAGTTTTTGCAGTCGGCGAGTCAGTCGCTCAACTCTTTTGTGAGGGTTGCCATGGCGCACCTGCAATTTCTTAACATACACCCGTTTGCCGATTATAACGGTCGCATTGTGCGACTTATGACGGTGCTGATGCTGGTGTCAGAGGGGTTGTTGTGTCGTCCGTCGGTGTTTGTGGGTCGTCACATAGAGTCGCATAGGCGCATATATTTCGACCGCATGAACATGGCCCGCGAGAGCGGCAATATGGTGCCGTGGCTCAAATTTATGGCGGTGGGCATAGCCGAGGGGGCCAGAGAGTCGCTCTCTAAGATAATGGCGGCCGAAGCTCTCGTCTCGGGGCTGAAGACTAAATTTTCCGAAGACCAGCGGCGCGCGGCCAACAACATGGCCCTGCTTAAGTTGCTCACCGAGCGAGTGGCCGTATGTTCGCGCGATGTCATGGAGGCGTTGGATATAACAATGCCTACGGTCAACGCCATGATAGACAACTTCGTAAAGGCGGGGGTGCTGGTCGAGACTACGGGCCAGAAAAAGAACCGCATCTATCTGTTTAAAGAGTTCTGCGATATATTCGGCCAATAGGCCGAGCGGCGGCAAACGTGCTTGCTTGTGTCGTTAAGATGAGCAGGTTGCCGGTGCTGTTGCGGCTCTTTTGTGTCCGAAGTCTTGATAAAAATTACTCCATTGCAGAAGTGTAGATTCATCTTGCCGAAAATAGCGCATGATCGGGTTGAATGTTAAATCATATTGCTCATCTGTTCCGTCTAAGACAATACTTTTAAAAGAGGGTGAGGTTGCTGACAGGCTTTATCTGATAAGAAAAGGCTGTCTGCGTATGTTTTTCAATAACGATGGCACAGACGTAACTTTCCAGTTCTTTTTCGAGGACGATTTTGTCGCGTCGTTAGACAGTCTGCATAAGCGTACGCCGAGTCTTTTCGGCTTGGAGAGCATAGAGCCTACAGAGCTTGAGATAATAGAACGAGACGATTTTTATGCACTGATAGATAGTGATTTGTCGTCGAGGCAACTGTATGAAGATAAGCTGGTAGATCGCTTTTATGCCTATCAGCAGTTGTTCTTGTCTGTTATAAAAGAGACTCCGCAGCAACGGTATGAGAAATTGGTGCGAGAGCGTCCCGATATCATACAGCGCATTCCGCAACACTATATAGCATCTTATATAGGTGTCACTCCCGTTTCGCTCTCCCGCATCAGAAATCGCCGATAGATTTCGTTTCTTAACAATTGTTATCGTCAGTCTTGCGCCTCATGGCTACCTTTGCGCCTGTAAAAAAGTAAGCTATGAAGAAGATTTTTGTGATAGACCGGGCGCTGGTTTTTCTCTTTGTCGCCGCATCTTTTTCCGGCATCGGGTTGCATGCGGCAGGGCATGGCGGCTGTCACGCCCAGTGGCATAACTGGGCTGTCGGTCATGTTGCGGCAAGCCTTTTGTTTTTCGTTTTTGCAGTGCTTCATGTAAAGACCCATTGGGGGTGGTATAAGGCCAGGATTAAAAACGGGGTGGCAAGAAAAGAGA
>JAIECQ010000138.1 GCA_029068395.1 Rikenellaceae bacterium | reverse complement strand
GGCCCGTAACACCGTCACGTAATTGTAGGCAGTGAATAAGTCACGGTAGTGATGCGCGTCTCTTTCACGCTTTGCCCCCGCAGGCTCGGCCCGTGGCTCCTTCACGCTAAAGGGGTGTTAGGTGCGCAACCGAAGCAGCCGCCGCCAGCACAGGCACAAAGCCAAACCGTAAGCTACAAAGTCTTGCCAAAAGCTACAGCCAAAGCGCCCTGACTGTTTCTCGCCTCACTGTCTAATTTCATCACGCCCCTGAAGTCCTCCCCGCCGATGAGGCCGACCTGCGGTCGGCCTACCGCGCTCCAGCAGGAAACCCGGCGGCGCGGTCTGAGTGAAACGAAACCGCATACTTTCATTTAACATAGATGCTTTTGCGGGGGCTTTTTGCACAGGTAGTTTTTGCACCCGGTAGGCTTTTGCTCCGCATAGCTTTCCGTTCCGGCAGGGCGGCGAGGCACGAGCCGCAACGGGCCGACCCTCCCCCCGCGGAGGCCCGTAACCACGCCATGTAATTATAGGCAGTGACTAAGTCACGGTGGTGATGCGCGTCACTTTCACGCTTGCCTCCGCAGGCTCGGCCCGTAGCTCCTTCACGCTAAAGGCACGTACCGGCCAACCCAAGGTGCCGCACGTCTTTGTCACTCACCACGCCAGACCATCAGCACGCCCTCGACCTCCTCCCCGCTGAGGCCGGCGCCAGCGCCGGCCCACAACCACCAAGGGAATGAAAGCAAAGAAATGAGAGCCAATGAATGTGAGCACCAGTAAATAACTAATCAATTAAGGCAACCCTCCGCGCGGTCTGAGTGCAACGAAGCCGCACACAAATTCCTTATTACCGTCATTACGAAGTATGCCGTAAGCCAAAATTCCTTGTGCCGGGACGAGGCAACGAGTCCCGAGCGGCCCGGAGCCTCCGTCCACGGAGGGCCGCATATCGGTGAATAATATGTAGGTCGGTGAATAAGTCACGGCAGTGATGCTCTTCATTTTCATGCTGTGCCCTCCGCAGGCTCCGTTCCGCTCTCCGCTGTGCCGGTAGTTGCGGCTGTGCTGCTTATGTTTGCTGTGCTGACCTTATGCTTTGTCGTGCTGCCTGTTATTGTTCCTGTTTTGCTTCCGCGTTTTTCCGTCGAGAGTCATGGCCCATGTTGAATATCTTTCAGACACTCAGCCCAAGGGCCAAAAACAGCTATCCTATAAATGTGTGAGACGTATGTCGAAACACATTTATGGGATAGCTGTACTTATCCGCTTAGTTGTTCCTCAAACATATCAAAACGGGGTCCGTGACCCCTCCCCCGGAAGGGCCGCCGGAGGCAGTGCCAGTAAACCATCACCGGCAGTGAAGGCAAATCAAAACGGCAATGACGGCACGCCATTATACGCAGTGCCGACAAGTCATTCTCACCTGCTCACCCGTCGCACACCTTTTATTGGCTGCAATTTGTGTATCACGCTGTCGAGCATGGCCACGCTCCTCACCTCGACTGTCAGCTGCATGGTCACCATGCCGTCGCCATACTCCATCTTCATGCCTCGCAGGGCTATCCCGAGACTTTTGAGCTCCTGCCTTACGGCATGCTCCAGCCCCATCAGGTCGTCGCACACGAGAGTCACCTGCGCCGAGAACAGAGAGTCACCCGAACGCACATCGCTCCACGCGGCCTCAAGCACCCTGTAAGGGAACCGCCTGCACAACACCTCACCGTTACGACAATCCTTACGATGCACCGTTATGCCTCCGTGCACTGTCACGAAAGCAAATATATCGTCGCCATATATGGGAGAACAACACTTGCCGAGCTTGTACTCGACATCGCGCAGATTCTCACTTATTATCAGACAGTCAGACCCTTTATCTGACGTACGCACCTTGGGAGCGCCACGCTCTTCGGTATGACGCGTCACGTTCTCCCCGGCCATATAACGCACCAGCACCTCCTTGATATCGCCCGAAACAATCCTCTCGTCGGCAATCATACCGTAAAGCTCTATCACTGTCTTCAGCTTGTAATGCTTCACCAGCACATTGGTTATCTCATCCAGCGACAATGCAATCTTCCAGTTCTTGGTCTTACGCTCGAGCTCCTCGCGCCCTAACCTGGCCCTTGAGGCCTCTTCCTCGCGCAAATATGCCTTAATGCGGCTTCGGGCCTTGCTTGTGACCACAAAAGACAACCAGTCAGCCTTCGGTTTCTGCGCCTTTACAGTCATCACCTCTACCAAATCTCCGTTGTGCAACACCTCCCTTATCGAGACGTTACGATGGTTGACCTTGCCTCCCACGCACGTGTTGCCCAACCCCGAATGTATGTCATAGGCAAAGTCGAGCAAGGTAGCCCCTCCCGGCAACTTGCGCAGGTCACCTGTTGGCGTGAACACGAAAATCTCGGCATTCCCCGGTGCCGGCTGCTCGTTAAAGTTTATTATATCCTCTTGATTTCTAAGAGCTTCGAGCGTCTGCCTCAGATGCGACAGCCACTCCTCGCTGCCCGACGCGTTACCTTCCACTCCCTTGTAACGCCAGTGCGCGGCCCCTCCCCGCTCGGCAATGTCATCCATGCGACGGGTGCGTATCTGCACCTCCACCCACTTGCCGTCGTCAGTCACCACTGTGGCGTGCAACGACTCGTAACCGTTCGACTTGGGTATCGATATCCAGTCGCGCATGCGGTCTGGATTGGGCTTGTAAAAGTCTGTCACCATCGAATATGTGTGCCAACACAGGGCCTTCTCCTTCTCAGGTTCACAGTCTATCACTATCCTTATGGCAAAGACATCATACACCTCTTCAAACGGTATGTGCTGCTTACGCATCTTGCGCCATATCGAATATACCGACTTGGTGCGCCCTTTTATCGAGTACGTTATTCCCGCCGCATCCATGGCCCGGCGTATGGGAGCCGTAAAGGCCGCTATGAAAGTGTCGCGCTCCGATGCCGTCTGCTCCAGCCTGTCCGATATGTGGGCATACGACTCCGGCTCCATATAACGCAACGACAGGTCTTCAAGCTCCGATTTGAGCTTATACAAACCTAACTTGTGTGCCAGCTGCGAATATATGTGCAGACTCTCCCACGACTTGCGCGCCCGCTTATGGTCAGGGAAGTGCCCGAGCGACCTCATCACCTCCAGCCTGTCGGCCAACTTTATAAGAATAATCCTCGGATTGGTCGAATAATTGACTATCAGTTCCTTGAAGTGCTCTATCTGCTCTTTGTCTGGTTTCGACTCCACGGCCGATATGCGCACAAGCCCCTCAAGGGTCTCCCTGCACTGGCCGCCGAACGCCCTGTCTACCTGCTCCAACGACATATATCCCACCCTTACGGCATCATGCAACAGCGCGGCCACCACCGACACCACCCCCAAAGACAGCTCTTCTGCCACAATGCGCGCACACCCCACTGCATGAAAGGCCATCGGATCGCCGTTATAACGACGCTCCTGCCCCCCGGACTCCACCGCCATAGCCAACGCCTGCTCTACCTTAACCATATCGGCTGAGGAAAACCGCTGACGGCACAACTCTATAAAATCATCATACCCTGCCATAACTCCTGCTTTTTATTTTAATGCCTTTATCGCGCACACCTTTTGTCACTTCACAACAAAAGATTATATTTGCAAGATAACTATTTTCCACGAGAATACAAAACCGATGCCGACAAAAACAACAAACAGCGATAAATAATGAAAAAGAGACTTTTTTTCACCGTTTTGGCCGCCATGCTGACTTTGGTTTCATGCAACGACGGTCTTATAAAAGATTCCGCCCGGCGCAACGCCGTCATGCAGGCCTTCGACGACAAGTGCGCCGTTATGGGTACACAAGACGCCTTTGCCATCTTCAACGAGCCACTCACTGAGCAGGAACGCGACGCCCTCAAATTCATCTACGCCTACGCCCCTCTTGCCGACATGACCGTCGACGGGCGCCTCTACCTCGACTTCGTGCGCGCCACCCTCGACGCCCGCAAGACGATGCCGTGGGGCAAAGATATCCCCGAAGAGCTGTTTCTTCACTATGTCCTTCCCCACCGCGTCCATAACGAGAGCATCGACACCTCACGCGTGGCCTTCTACCGCGAGCTCAAAGACAGGGTCAAAGACATGTCGCTCAAAGACGCTGCGTTAGAGGTCAACCACTGGTGCCACGAGAAGGCCATCTACAACCCCTCCGACGCCCGCACCTCGTCACCGTTAGGTACAGTCAAGAGCGCCTACGGACGCTGCGGCGAAGAGTCTGTCTTCACCGTTGCCGCCCTCCGCTCTGTGGGCATACCGGCCCGTCAGGTCTACACCCCGCGCTGGGCTCACTGCGACGACAACCACGCCTGGGTCGAGGTGTGGGGCGGCGACAAATGGTACTACCTCGGCGCCTGCGAACCTGAGCCCCGCTTAGACATGGGATGGTTCACGGCCCCCTCCAAACGCGGCATCCTCATGCACGCCAAAGTCTACGGCGACTATATGAGCGACGCCGAGGTCATGAAAAAGACACCTCTTTTCACTGAAATCAACGTCACGGCCAACTATGCGCCCACCAAACGTGCCGAGCTTACAGTGCTCAATGCCGACGGCACCCCCGCCGACAGCGCCCTTGTCGAGTTCAAGGTGTTCAACTACGGAGGCTTCACCAACATAGCATCCAAACGCACTGACCGCGACGGCAAGACAAGCATAGAGCTCGGCCTCGGCGACGTGCTGGTGTGGGCCAGCAAAGACGGAGCCTTCGGCTATGACAAGCTCTCCATGCCAACCACCGACCGCCTCACCGTCAACCTCGACAAGAGCCGCGACAACCTTCACAGGGTCGACTTCGACATGACACCCCCTGCCGAAGACAACAGCTCCGTTGCCATCCCCGAGTCGGAACGCGCTGCCAACACCGCCCGCCTGCTTGCAGAAGACTCCATACGCGGCGCCTATGTGGCCACTTTCGCCACCGACGCCCGGATAGCCTCACTGGCCGACAAAATATGGGTCAAACCCTCTCGGATAGAGCGCTTCATGAAAGCCGCGCGAGGCAATCACGACCGCATCGAGAGCTTCCTTCTCTACACCCCCAAAGACCAGATGACACTCGCCCTCGAACTTTTGGACGTCATATCACAGAAAGACCTCAGAGACGTCTCTGCCGATGTCCTCGACTCACACCTCGAACACGCAGCCCCCTATCAGGGCAGCGTCAGCGCCGACCTCTACCGCCGTTATGTGCTCAACCCGCGCATCGCCAACGAGTCGTTAGAGGCATACCGCCCCAGACTCAAAGAGCTGTTCGGCAATCAGACTCCCACCATAGCCCAAATCATCGGCAAGGCCAAAGAGGTACGCATCCATAACGCCCTCAACAGCGACGTTACGGCCGTCACCCCGGCAAGCGTTGCCGACATCATGGTTGCCGACAGCCACTCGCGCGACCTCTTCTTCGTGGCCATGGCCCGCACGTTCGGCATACCCTCACGCCTCGATCCCTTCGCCGGCAAGGTACAGTACCACAACGGCAAAGAGTGGATCGATGTTGTGTTCACCGCCCCCCAAGGCGAGGTTGTAAGCCCCAAGGGCAGCCTCAAGCTGTCATACAAGCCCAACAAGATAGTGCCCGACCCCAAATACGGCTCTCACTTCACCATCTCACGCCTTGACGACGACGGCACTCTGCGCCAGGTCAGCGTGCGCGGCAGCCAGGTCTACGACATGGGCCCCGGCGCCTCTGCCCGCGAGGCCTTCTCACGCCCCTTCACCCTCGACTGCGGACACTACATACTCACCACCGGCACACGCCTTGCCGACGGCACCGTCTTAAGCCGCATGCTCTTCTTCGACATCAAAGAGGGCAAACAGACCAATGTAGAGATGATTCTGCGTGAAAACAACGATCAGGTGGCCGTCATCGGCAACATCGACTCCGAAGCGCGCGTCCTCGACCTTGCCGACAACAAGACCAAGAGCATCCTCGACATAACCGGCCGCGGCTATTTCATGCTTGCGTACATAGAGCCCCGCAAGGAGCCTACCAACCATGCCATGCGCGACATGGCCAAGCTGCGCGAGAGACTCGAAGAGTGGGGACGCCCCATAGTGTTCGTCTTCAAAAACGCCGACGAGTGGGCACAGTTCGACGCCAACGAGTTCGGCAAACTACCCAAGGCAAGCTATGTCATCGACGCCAACGGAGCCGTAGCCTCGTCAATGTCACAAACAGGACTCAACACGGGCAACCGCCCCGTCTTCGTGATAGGCGACACCTTCAACCGCGTGGTGCTCAAGTCTGAGGGCTACCAAATCAACCTCGGCGACAACATCGTCAACGTGATACACAAACTGTAACCCTCCCGCCTTAAATATCAAAAAGACGACCGCCCGTCAGCGATCGTCTTTTTGTTTTATCCTGCACACATAAAGCCTTATATGCAATCAGGCTGATTAGATTTTATACACTTCAACTCACAACGATACTGCACTTTAAATCTGACTCTGGCTCTCTCCAACAAAGGGTCTCCGACATTCGACGGAAAAGAACGGCCCACAATACGCGCATATTTTTCTTTCAAGCTCTTATGAGAAAACACCATGTGCTTCAAACTTTGCTCCAACTGCTCCACAGCATGACCGATATGACGGCCTTTCAACTCGACAAAATGCCCCATCCACACATTTTCCTCTGTCGCATGCCTAGACAACACCAGCCTGTCACACTTATCCCCGTCCTTAATAATGCAGCCATCAACCTGAAATACGACGGTTTCCCTTTCAGGCCTGACGTCAGCCTTATAACAGACCCCTTTTTCCGAAGTTGAAATTATCTTACGTTTTTTCAATGGTTGTTCCGGAGAAAAACGGGCCAATAAAACATCACAAATATCCCCCTCTGTCTGATTATGCTTCGCCATATATGATCTCATCTAACAAAGACAACTTGTTCTCAACAATATCCGATGCCGTATCCAATTCCAAACCGCTTATCATCCCCAACTCCGAGTCTACGATATTGCTTATTGTGCCATCCTCTTTAATATAATAAGCATGTATTTTATCCGGACTCACAATCGCCCCCGGCGCTATTATGCCGGCTGTCTCTTGCGGTTTTTCCTCATAGGCTTTATGCGCTTTCAACAAAACATTAAATGCGGTGATAATATACGGGCTATGCGTTGTCAGGGTAACGGAACTCTCTCTTCTTGTTATCTGCGTTGCATTATTAATCGCCCTGACAAGATATTCCACCAAAATCTGCTGTGACTCCGGGAAAAGATTCTGCTCAGGCTCTTCAATAAACAACTGGGTGTTTCTGTAATAATGCACTTTGGCAAACTCAACAATATCATTCTGTCTTGATTCATCCGTTGCCTCCGCATTATTCAACATCTTTAGCACCTCGACAACGTTGTTCTTGTTCAGCCCGGTCACACGATTAAATATCGAGCCGCCGGTAAAATAATCGACCATAACCATAATAGGCAATACCGACTGCACACCGCTTGACGCATAAAAAGGCGATATCTTCAACCGTGCATCTTTCTGCCTGAGCACATCGCCATAGTCGGCATCATAATAATAGTCCATATTATCTATTATCCTCAAATCGATGGGATGCTCTTCCGTATAATTTTCTTTAGCCTCTCCCCATTCAAGCAGGTGGTTGAACAAAACATCAAAATCATTCGTCCTGTATGTCCTGTCTACATTTTTAATTGCTGACACCAAATTACGTTCGGAAGGGATGAAACTCAACTTGGTATTATGCCTTACTTTATTGAAATCAGACAGCCTGCTTATTTTGGCATTCTTATTTCCGACAAGGTCTATTTTCACACAATCGCCAACAAAATGTATTTCGCTCCTGGCATTGAAAAAACTTTTGTTGATTCGATGAAACTGCATCTATTCCTTTAAAAAGCGAGAATAATGAGAGTAATTGTAAAGATTATCCTCATCTATCATAATCCTCTTCTCAATCCACTTGCAAAAACACAAAATTTTTAACAAAGTACTCTTTCCCGTACTCTGCTTGCCTATAATAATATTGAATTGCCCTATTTTCAATGTGCCAGTGTCACTTAACGGGCCAATGTTTTTAATTGCGATCGATGCCATATTGCAAATGCTTTCGTAAAATGCAAAATAATAAAATAAATATTTAACTTCAATGCGTTTTTATTTTTTTTCACACAAAAAGACGACCGCCCGTCAGCGATCGTCTTTTTGTTTTATCCTGCATGCCGGTTATAAAAACACATGCCGTCTCTCCCCCCTACTCCAGATCAGGATCAAGAAAGTTGGGATCTGCCGCCACCTGCTTCCATGCAGAGTATGCGTTCCTGTACTTGACCCTCCAATATATGTTGCCATTGGGCCTGAAGCTCACCTGCAACGACGTTCCGTTCTCTGTGGCCGACGGAAAGTGAATTATTCCGCATCCTGTTGTGCCTGCAAAATCATGCCATCCATACACGCCTCCGTTGGCCGTCTCGGGCAACACGTCTGCCAACTTCTCGTTAGGCAATATCACACGGTCATACACGCGAAACCCTCTTGTCACCTCGGGCGACACCAACATGTGGCTCTCCCACTTGCCGTCCTCGCCCTTACGGAAGGCATACATCTGCCCCTCCTCCACTCTCTCCTGCCCCATGTCGGCATAGTTGCCGGGACCGCTGCTCACATACCATGCACCCACGGCAGCCTCTGCGGGCATACTCTCCGGCGACACCACCTCGGCTAAGGCATGCCTGCCGTCAGCCCCCTTGTCGCCCTTGTCACCCTTCTCGCCTTTGTCGCCTTTAGGACCGCACTCACCCTGAGGACCCCTCTCGCCGGGATCGCCCTTGTCGCCCTTCTCGCCCTTGGCTCCTCCCGGCTCTCCGGGTATCCCCTGCTCACCGCGCGGACCCCTGTCGCCCTTGTCGCCCTTCTCTCCGGGATCGCCCTTGTCTCCCTTTTCACCTTTGTCGCCCTTCTCGCCTTTGAAATAACGGCCGAACCGAAGCTCTATCGACGTATCCACCAACTCCGAATTATTACTCTTCATCTCCATCTTAAGAAACACTTTAAATTTACATTAACTAAAACTTAACCATCTTGCCTATCGCAGACTCTTTCACCCTTATGCAGCCCGAACGCCCCACTAAAGAGCCGTCCGCAAACCTTACCATCACCTCAATGTCATATACGCCCTTCATGCAAGCGCTGCATCCCGAAGGCAACCTGAACAACAGCACATCATCATCAAGCCTCCTTATAGGCACCGCCCTTGCCCTGCAACCGTCGGTAGAGGCAAACACCCCCACCCCGCTGTCACGGCTGAAAAACGTCATCGACACCTGAGCGCCGCGCAAAGTGCCTCCGCCCAAAGGTGTGCTCATAAGCAAATCCACTGTCTCACCCTGATATATAGTAATCATACAACTTTATGTTAACCTTCTGTCGTCCAAAGAGCAAAAGCCTTGCCAGACATGCCGTTACGACGACTGAAAAAACTATCACAATGCCTCTGCCACCCTCTCGGCACAATTGTCAGCAAAACACACCCGCCTCTCGGCCTGCTTCCTGCACCTCTCCTCTTCCATCAGCTTAAGCTCTAACTCACCTAACTGCCTCATCAGCTGCACTATGCGGTCACGCTGCTTGCTCACAATGTCCTGCACCTTGGCATTATCGGCCAACGAGTCTATCAGCTGGCGGCTAAGATGCTCTATCTGAGCCTTGTTGACATCAAGCTCAGCCTCTGCCGCCTTAGCCTCAGCCGTCAGTGTCGCCGCACTCTCGCGTCTCTGTTTAAGCCTGTAAAACAGCAACATGCCCACAATACCGCTCCCCATAAGCAGGTCTATCACCGTTCGCACCATACCATCAAAACTCTCCATAAGCCAACCTGTCGTAAAAACCGCCACAATTCACACCCATACGCTCTCATCTGCCTATCACAGTATAACTTTTAGAGTACGAATGCTCGGCCAGATAGGCCAGACTGCGCAACAGCTGCGTCTGCGCCGTCGCCATACGCCGGGCAAACAAGGCGTTACCCTCAGGCTGCAACGACATGTCAAACCACGCCGCCACAATGTGACACACCAAAAACTCAAATGCGCAACGGTCCACCATGGCCACACGCTCTACAGACAAGACGCCACCGCCCCTTTTACGCTCCACCGAAAATCCGCACATACGCTCGCCCATACCCCACAATCCCTGCCAATGGCCCTCGCCACACATTGCACCCGCCACGAAACTCTCCTCCATCGGCGATGTCAGCTTCACAAAATAGGCAAACAAAGCCCTTGTGGCCTCCTCCAAGAGACGTGCAAACAACACATCCTCGTCCGACGACAACACCAAACACTCACCGCTCTGCACAGCTCCGCACTTAAGGCCCGCATAACACGATGTGGCATACTCCGCCTGCTTTGCCAGCTCGTCTGCCGGCCATGCGAAATCTATCGTCTGTTCTCTCAATCTATACATAAGAATATTTTTTTAATAACCGCAACCGACTCAGCAATAGCTGTATGGCGCCCTTGGCGGCACCCGACTCATCAACGCGATGGCGCGCATCTCCCGCCACGCCTCCTCCACCCCCAAAGACACGGTCACCGCCCTTAGCCTCAACCACTCCTGCGCCACAAACAAAACAAACGCCCGCTCCATTGCCATAGGCAACATGCTGCGCTGCAACGGATGCGACAGCTCCAGCCTGTAAACCATGGCATCGCCGCTCACCACAACGCCGCCACTCACGCCACAACACCCACCGTCACAACAATCGCCGTCGTGCACACTCTCGGCATGCAAATGCCTCAAAGCCCCCCTCATGCGCGCGTCGGCCATGTCGGCCAACATCACAAACCGGCCATAATCCTCCCGCCCCATCAGAAGCATCTCCGCCGTCCCTGCCGACAGGGTCACGGCAGCAGCCACGCGTGCGGCCACCTCATCGAAAAGAGACTCCCTACTAAAAACAACACTGATACACTCCATAACTTACAACAAATTCATCTGCTCCTGATACATTGCCCTTGCCTCTGCTGCCGCCTCGTTCTCGTTCATCACCGTCAACACCTTCGATGCCGCAAGCCACGCCAGCGCCGACACCGGCTTCTGCGGAAACCTCTCTCCCGGAGCCACGAACACCACCGCCTCGGCGCTCTCCACCACATGATCGGCCCCTTGCGGCAGAGAGAAGTAACACAGTGTCTCGCCATCTATTATAACCACGGGCTTGGCGCAGCCTCCGCGCATACATCGGTTAAACTGCCTGAAATAGACGGGCGAGCCCACACTATATGACGTTGTCACCGGTCTTTTCCACCCCTTCATGCGAAAGGTCTTCAGCCTCACGAAACCCTCGGGCAGAGCCACTATGCCCGAGCCGTCATCGAGCGGCATCACCGGCGACGCAGCAAAATCCACCACCGCCCCCTCCACCGCCGCCAGTGGAGCCATGCACAACACCTGACGCGCCGCCTCATCCAAAAAACGTCTATCGGATAGTCCAGCCCGAAGTTGGCCACCCCATCCTC
>JAIECQ010000137.1 GCA_029068395.1 Rikenellaceae bacterium | reverse complement strand
TTTGCCCTCAAACATATCAAAACGGGGTCCGCGACCCCTCCCCCGGAAGGGCCGCCGGAGGCAGTTTCAGTAAACCACTATCCGCCGTGATCGCAAGTCATTGCGGTTTTATCGCACTTGAGACAGGAGAGGCACTCCGTCGAAGAAGTTGATTATGTTTTGTGATGCGTATCGGGCCATTTGGTTGCGAGTATCGAATGTTTGGGTTCCGGTGTGAGGAGTCATGACTATATTGTCGAGTTGTGTCATGTCCGGATCTATTTTGCCGTCGCCGGCCTCGTACACGTCGGTACCTACGCCGAATATTCGTTTTTGGCGTAATGCTTCTATCATGGCTTTTTCGTCTACCAGCGGACCTCGGGCGGTGTTTATGAGTATGGCGGTAGGTTTCATGATATCGAACTGGGGTTTCGATATGATATGCCGTGTCTGGTCGGTGCACGGGGCATTTAGCGATATCACGTCAGAGCTTGCAAGGAGGGTGTCGAGGGGCAAGTATCGGGCGTTGTATTCGTGTTCTGTCTCGGCAGATAGTCGGTTGCGGTTGTTGTATGCTATTGTCATGCCGAATGCCCTTGCCCGTCGGGCCAATGCCCGGCCTATGCGTCCCATTCCTATTATGCCCAACTGCTTCCCTGACAACGATATGCCCATGTTATTCAATATGTTCCATCGTATTGAGCCGTTTCGTATCTCTCTGTCGCATAACGACACCCGTCGGGCCACGTCGAGCATTAATGCCATGGCCATCTCGGCTGTCGGTTCGGTTACGGGGTCGGGAGTGTTGGCTACGACAATGCCTTTTGATGCGGCATAGTCGACATCAATGTTATCATATCCCACTCCGAAGTTTGATATTATTCGCAACCTGTCGCCACCCCAGTCAATCATCTCTTTGTCGGTGCGTATGGCAAAGAAGCTGACCATGCCGTCGGCCTCGGGCAATAGGCGGCGCAGCTCCTCGCGGCTGAAGTTGTGACCCGACAGTGGATGTATCACCTCGAAGCGACGCTCTAACTCGGCAAAGCCCTCTCTTAACATGTGGCCCTGTACTATTATTCTTTTCTTCATACCAAAAAATTTTATCTGCTTTCTATCTGTTGACGCTCTGAGCGTGGACATTGTCAGGGTTGCTGCAATGCGGCTTCTGGTATATGATGCACCGCTGTTTGTAACGAACATTAAAAAATAACCATTGCCATACGCAGCTGTCCGTTTACTTTTGTCCAATAAGATTAGGTCATCGGTAAAGGTATGAACTTTTGCCGGCAAAAACAAGTCGTAAAAATGTCGGTGACCCTTTAATAGCTGATGCAACAATAAAA
Organism: Rikenellaceae bacterium; assembly: GCA_029068395.1. Classification (GTDB taxonomy): domain Bacteria; phylum Bacteroidota; class Bacteroidia; order Bacteroidales; family Rikenellaceae; genus CASDZP01. Next base: position 4,277 of record JAIECQ010000137.1, on the reverse strand, counting down.
CCAAAAATATGGATAACGAAAAAAACATGTTTCGACGTCTGGTATCTCTGCCAGACGCCTCTAAAGCCAGCGGACTCTCGGAGTTGCAGATACAGGGACTCATAAGGGGCGGCACCATAGGGCACTGGCTCAAAGACAATAAAACGCATGTCGACTTCATAGAGCTTACCATATGGAGTCACAGAAACGATGCGCGCTACAAGCGCATGCTGATGCCGGTAGACAACCGTGGCTGACACCTTGAATATTGACGCGCAAAGGTCTCTGCGATATTTTTCGCAGAGACCTTTTTAATATGGCCGTGCCGGCGCCGCATGCTCTTAAAAAGAATATCTGCACAGACACAAAGGTGACGGATGCTAAAAAATATTGTAAAAATCCATTGTTATTTGAAAAACAGGGCTTATCTTTGTTAGATAAAAGAGCGGCTGAAAATCTCCGGGCCTGACGGCGGGCTTTCGGATGGTGCAAGGCCGTGTCTGTTGCCTGAGGAGCCTTGAAAAATAACTTAAACTAATAATAACTTACTTATGAGTAATCTATTCTCATCTTCCATCGGGAAGAAATTGGTAATGAGCCTTTCGGGACTGTTCCTGATCGTGTTCTTGTTGCTTCACATGGTATTGAACATGACGTTGATTGCAGGAGCCGAGAGCTATAATGCCATGTGTGAGTTCATGGACACCAATCTGTTCATCAAGATCATGGTTCCGATTTTGGCTGCCGGATTCGTTTTTCACATCCTCTATGCCTTTATCGTCACCATAGGCAACCGCGGTGCCCGTCCCGTCCGTTACAAGGTTCAGAATCTGAGTTGCTCGTCAACGTGGCAGTCACGCAACATGTTTGTGCTGGGTCTTGTCATCATCGCCTTTTTGGGGTTGCACCTCTATGACTTCTGGGCCAACATGCAGATGCAGCATTTCATAGGCGGTCATGCTGTTGAGAACCCCTATAATCTGGTGGTTTCGCGTTTTTCAAATCCTATAGTATGCGCATGTTACATCGTGGGCATCTGGGCGCTTTGGTTCCACCTGCAACACGGTTTTTGGTCGGCATTCCAGACCGTAGGTCTTAACAACCAGATATGGATCAAACGCTGGAAATGTATCGCCAAGCTCTATGCGTGGGTGATAGCTTTGGGCTATACCGCCGTTGCGGTTTACGCCTATCTCTTTCTTTAACATAGTGCAGGAAGAGTCTCACATACCTTTCGTTCCCCGCTCCCTTTCGGGTGAAAGAGCGGTTGTGACTATCTTCCGCAAAGGAGGTTTTTACATTAAAAAAGCAATATAATGAGCATAATATTGGATTCAAAGATTCCCGAAGGTCCGTTGGCCGAAAAGTGGAGCAAACATAAGGCGGACATCAAGGTTGTCAGCCCTGCAAACAAACGCAAACTCGATGTGATAGTCGTCGGCACCGGTCTGGGCGGTGGCGCCGCTGCTGCCGCTCTTGGCGAGTTGGGCTATAATGTTAAGGTGTTCTGCATCTCAGACTCACCCCGTCGCGCCCACTCCATAGCGGCACAGGGCGGTATCAACGCAGCCAAGAACTATCAGAACGACAACGACTCTATCTATCGTCTCTTCTATGACACCATCAAGGGCGGCGACTATCGTGCCCGCGAGGCCAACGTCTATCGTCTGGCCGAGGTCTCTAACCTCATCATAGACCAGTGCGTTGCTCAGGGTGTGCCTTTCGCGCGCGATTACGGCGGACTGCTCGACAACCGCTCATTCGGCGGCGCTCAGGTGTCACGCACCTTCTATGCCCGCGGCCAGACCGGCCAGCAGCTCCTCTTGGGCGCATACGCCGCTCTCAACCGTCAGATAGCCAAGGGCACCGTCAAGAGCTATACCCGTTATGAGATGCTCGACCTTGTAGTTGTCGACGGCAAGGCCCGCGGTATCATCACCCGCAACCTTGTCACCGGCCAGATAGAGCGTTTCGGCGCACATGCCGTTATCATCGCATCGGGCGGTTACGGCAACGTATTCTTCCTGTCGACAAACGCCATGAACTCCAACGGTTCGGCTGCCTTCCAGTGCTACCGCAAGGGTGCCGCCTTTGCCAACCCCTGCTTCACCCAGATACACCCCACCTGTATACCGGTGCATGGCACCCAGCAGTCTAAGCTGACCCTCATGTCGGAGTCTCTCCGCAACGACGGCCGCATATGGGTACCCAAGAAAAAAGAGGATGTCGAGCGTTTGCGCAAGAAAGAGATCAAGGCGTCGCAGATACCCGAGGAAGACCGCGACTATTACCTCGAACGTCGCTACCCCGCCTTCGGTAACCTTGTGCCCCGCGATGTGGCCTCACGTGCCGCCAAAGAGCGTTGCGATGCCGGCTTCGGCGTCAACGACACCGGCCTGGCCGTGTTCCTCGACTTCTCGACAGCCATAGCGCGTCTTGGCAAGGATGTCATATCACAGCGTTACGGCAACCTGTTCCAGATGTATGAGAAGATTACCGACGTCAACCCCTACGAGGAGCCTATGATGATATATCCCGCGGTGCATTACACCATGGGCGGCATCTGGGTCGACTACAACCTCATGACCACCATACCCGGCCTTTACGCCCTCGGCGAGGCCAACTTCTCTGACCACGGTGCCAACCGCTTGGGTGCCTCTGCCCTCATGCAGGGTCTGGCCGACGGTTACTTCGTGATACCTTACACCATAGGCGACTATCTGTCACACGAGATACAGACCCCCAAGATAGACACCTCGCTGCCCGAGTTCGAGGAGGCCGAGAAGGCCGTGCGTCAGAAGATCGAGCGCATCATGTCTGTCGGTGGCAAACAGTCGGTAGATGACATACACAAGAAACTCGGCAACATAATGTGGGAGAATGTGGGCATGGCACGCAACAAGGCGGGTCTGACCAAAGCCATCACAGAGATTGCCGCTCTGCGTCAGGAGTTCTGGAAAGATGTCAAAGTGCCCGGAAGCACAGACGAGTTCAACCAGGAGCTGGAGAAGGCCATACGTCTTTCTGACTTCCTTGAGCTTGGCGAGCTTATGGCGCGTGACGCCCTTCACCGTGAGGAGTCGTGCGGCGGTCACTTCCGTGAGGAGCATCAGACCGAAGACGGCGAGGCCAAACGCGACGACAAGAAGTTCAACTATGTTGCAGTATGGGAATACAAAGGCGAGGACAAAGCACCCGTAATGCAGAAAGAAGAGCTTGTGTTTGAGTATATCAAGGTTGCTCAACGTAACTATAAGGACTAATGCTCGGAACGGGTTGCTCCCGGCTTTGACGCAGTTGTTGCAGGTGGAGCAACCCCAACCTTTACGGGTTGTCAAGACCTATGGTTTCACAATTTAAAGACAGACAAATGAACTTAAAACTCAGAATATGGCGTCAGAAAGACGCAAAGGCCGGTGGCCGTTTTGAAGAATACACCGTCCAGAACATATCACCCGACACTTCGTTCCTTGAGATGCTCGACATTCTCAATAACGACCTGATACATCAGGGTAAAGAGCCTGTGGTTTTTGACCACGACTGCCGCGAGGGCATCTGCGGCATGTGCTCGCTCTTTATCGACGGTCGTGCGCACGGTCCCGACGATGATATCACCACCTGTCAGCTCCACATGCGCAAGTTCAAGGACGGCGACACCATCACCATAGAGCCGTGGCGCTCGGCCGCTTTCCCCGTCATCAAAGACCTCGCTGTAGACCGTGGCGCCTTCGAGAAGATATTACAGGCCGGCGGTTTCATATCGGTCAATACGGGAGGTGTGCCCGACGCCAATGCCATACCCATACCCAAGGCCGACGCTGACGAGAGCATGGATGCCTCTGCCTGCATAGGTTGCGGCGCCTGCGTGGCAACCTGCAAGAACGGTTCGGCAATGCTCTTCATGGCGGCACGCGTGTCTACTCTGGCCAAGCTGCCGCAGGGTCGCGTTGAGGCCTCTCGTCGCGCCAAAGCCATGGTGGCCAAGATGGACGAGCTCGGATTCGGCGGTTGCACCAACACCGGCGCCTGCGAGGCCGAATGCCCCAAAGGCATCTCGATATCGCACATCGCACGCCTAAACCGAGAGTTCCTCTGCGCTAAGCTGAAAGACTAACGCACAGCGCAGACTGCATTGGCGGAGGCGGTAACGGCCTTTTGCCGGAACTGACGGTGATGGTTTGCTGGCACTGACGGTATTTTGCTGAAACTGCCGTTATTTTACTGGCACTGCCTCCGGCGGCCCTTCCGGGGGAGGGGTCTCGGACCCCGTTTTGATATGTTTGAGGGCAAACTAAGCG
>JAIECQ010000136.1 GCA_029068395.1 Rikenellaceae bacterium | reverse complement strand
CACGGTCGCTCGAAGAGAAAATTTCTGATGTCGTTTTTTACATTTTCGCCCAAAGCGGCACTCTGAGTCAGAAGTTGGATTTTACCGGCACAACCGATTACAAGGCCTCGATAAAAAGCGGCACATACACAGTCTACGCGTTATGCAACACCGGCAATTCGGTAAATTTCGACACCACACCGGACATACAGGAGCTTGAAGAGGCGACAATAACCGCTTATGACGATGACGACAACAAACCCATATTCACCGGCAAAAAGGTGATTGACATAAGCGGCGCGGCGGCGCAAAAAGAGAAGATAACGGTAAACTGCATAAATGCGATAATAAGAATAAAGGACGAGATATCGGAAACGATAGATATAAAACAGGTGTCGATAAACAATTTGCCGACGAAGGCATACCTGTTCGACACCGACAAGGAGGTGCCGCAGGTCAAGTATGACAGAAGCATTACATCGGTATGCGACAGCGAGGGCTATGCGGTGTTTTACTGCTTCATGACGCCCTCGACACGCATGACCGACACAGATATCTTTTTTTGGGGCGCATTGAAAAACGACGAATCCGGCAATCAAACAAGCAGCACCTTTCCGTTGGATTTTATTGACGAACTGGCGGCAGGCGAACGGTTTACGGCGTCGATAACTTACAACGACGGCATATTTGAACTGAAGCCCGGCAACAGCGGTGCCGACGACTCGTACGAGCCTGAATATTTTGAAACGGTAACCGTGGGCAACACCGAGTGGATGAGGTATAACCTTGCTAACCCCAAGCAGGCATATGGCGGCGCAACATTCGCAACCCGGTTACCGTCGCAATGCACCGGCATACTGGCCAAGTCGCACGGCAAGTTTTACCAGTGGGGCGTCAACGTGGCATGGAACTCGACCGGAAGTGTTCCCATGGATGCCACACCGTCAAGCAGCTGGAACAATCAAATATATCCGTTTTCATGGGTCGACCAGCCATGTCCCGACGGTTACAGACTGCCAACACAGGCTGAATTTCAAGAACTTATAGACAATTGTACATCCACTTACACAAACTATGGGTCTTACGGATACATCACATTCGTACCTAAAAACTCACTGTCGCAAAGTCTGGAGTTTCCAGCCATAGGCCAACGCAGCACCGAGTTCGGCACCTTGTTCTCCAATAACCGCGGACATTATTGGAGTTCATCGCTCCATAGCGACCAAACGGCATATAATATATGGTTTGACGATGGTCTATTAACCTTAGACAACAGCAACTTACATTACGGGTACAATGTGCGGTGCGTAAAGGGAGAGGCCGGTGCCGACAAACCGGACATGAGCAAAGAGACGGTGAAGATGGGCGCGACAGAGTGGATGCGCACAAACCTCTCATCCCCGAAGCAGGCTGCCGGCGGAGCGACATTTGCAGACAAAGTGCCGTCGCAGTGCTCAGGTGTGCGTCTCGATTCGCACGGCAAATTGTATCAGTGGGGCGTGAACGTGGGATGGGGGTCGACGGGCCTTTCGGCATCAGGAGCCACTCCTAACGGCACATGGCAGACGTCATCGCCATCGTTTGCCGAGTGGAGCAATCATCCATGTCCCGACGGATATAGGTTGCCGACAGAAGCGGAGTTCAGCGCCCTGGTAAACGACTGCACGACCAAACTATCAGGCCAGTGGAGCTCAACCGATTACGGTTACATCACATTCATACTGAAGGCCGACAGAGTTAAAAACCTGGAGTTTCCTGCCGTGGGCCGACGGGATTACGACCAATACGGCAAGCTGACATCGGAGGGACAAAACGGAGGTTACTGGAGCTCTAACAGCACCGGCACCAGTGCGTACAGCCTATCGTTCAGCAACGGCGGGCCATCCGTAAACAACAACATGAGAAAGACGAACGGGTTGAGCATACGTTGCGTAAAGGGTTATTATATAGAGGATCACGAGACTGTCGAGATTGACAATGTAAAGTGGATGAAGTATAACCTTGCCAACCCGAGGCAGGCTACAACAGGGGCGACATTTGCCACCAAGCTGCCGTCGGAACTTTCAGGTGCGCGTCTCGCCTCTCATGGCAAATTTTATCAATGGGGCATAAATGCGGCATGGAACTCGACCGGAGATGCCACAGATGTGATACCCGGGGGAAAATGGGACACATCTACAAATCGCCTCGTATGGACCGACGACCCGTGCCCTTACGGTTACCGGCTGCCTAACGATAACGAATTTAAAAGTCTCGTCTCAAACTGCAATTACAGAAGGGATGGCAGCTGGACAGCAAGCGATTACGGGTATATGACATTCTCGTTGAAGACAGACGCGTCTCAAAAACTGGAGTTTCCGGCCATAGGAACACGCAACTTTAACTTCGGCCATTTAGACGACACCGGAAATACAGGCGGTTACTGGTGCAACAAGCCGTCAGACAACCCCAAAACGGCATATTTCTTTATGGTTTCCAAAGAATACAACCCGTCGTATATGATGACGAAAGAAAAATCTTCTGGATTAAACGTGCGTTGTGTGAAAAATTGATACGACAAAGATGTTGTGCCGCCGGCCGGGCATCTGACAGCAAGGCCTATTAGCAATATGGTCTCCTCGGGCGGTTGTGTCCGGGGAGACCTTTTTGTGAAGGAGAGTTTGGGGGGGGAAGGAGGCTCTTGCGGAGGTGACCGTCCTCGCATGGCTTGGCGGTGGAGATGGGGCCTTGCGAGGGCTGTGGCGTTTGGAGGGAGCAGTTTTTGGGGGATGCTTTCCGGATGCTTTTGGGGGATGTTTTGGGGGGAGTTTTTTGTTTTTTTGGGGGAGGCAGAAGCACAAGACCGCAAC
>JAIECQ010000135.1 GCA_029068395.1 Rikenellaceae bacterium | reverse complement strand
GCATGCGGAGGCGATAAGGTCTCAAGGCCTTACAACGATGGTATAAACGTCATTCCGACCCCTGTGGAGTTGACCTCCGAGAAGGGTTCGTTTCTGATTAAAAGTTCTACAAGGTTGTCGGCAGACCGCGCATCAGAGGTTGTAGCTGACTATTTCGCAGCCAAGATGAACCGTTCGACGGGTTATCATTTCGACCGTAAAGAGGCGGCTTCCAATGTGATACGTCTTTTGGTCGACACTACTTTAGATGTGCCTTCGCAGGAGGGTTACACTCTTACGGTGACCTCTGACGTGGTTACTGTCACTGGCAAGAGCGCACAGGGTGTCTTTTACGGCATGCAGACGTTTTTACAGCTGCTGCCGGCCGAGATAGAGTCGGCAGAGGTGGTTGACGATGTCGAGTGGGAGGCTCCCGCCGTGACCGTACGCGACTATCCTCGTTTCCCTTATCGTGGCATGATGCTCGATGTGACGCGTCATTACAACGATGTGGAGTTTATCAAAAAGCAGATTGATGTGCTGGCCATGTTCAAGATAAACCGCTTTCACTGGCACTTGACAGACGACCAGCTGTGGACCATAGAGATAAACAAATACCCCGAGCTGGTGAGCGTCGGTTCGGTAAGACACGATCAGGACGGTTCGGTTCACAGCGGTCATTTCACTCAGGAGCAGGTGAAAGAGATTGTGGCCTATGCCAACGAGCGTTTCGTGGATGTGATACCAGAGATAGAGTTGCCGGGTCATGCGTTGGCGGCGCTCTCTGCATATCCGCAATATTCGTGCACCGGCGGTCCGTTCAAGCATCGTCAGGTGTGGGGTGTCGAGCCTGATGTCTTTTGTGCCGGCAACGACGCCACTTTCGAGTTCCTTGAAAACATACTCGACGAGGTGATTCCTCTGTTTACCAGCAAATATGTGCACATAGGCGGTGACGAGTGCCCCAAGTCTCGTTGGGAAAAATGTCCCAAGTGTCGTGCACGCATGCGCGCCGAGGGTTTGAAGTCGACGGCAGAGCTTCAGAGCTATTTCGTGCGTCGCATCGAGAAGCACATCAACTCTCTCGGCAAGCAGATAATAGGTTGGGACGAGATACTCGAAGGAGGGATCGACCCGTCGGCAACCATAATGTCTTGGCAGGGTCTTGAGGGCGGCATACATGGTGCACGTGCCGGTCACGATGTCATAATGTCACCCAGCCCATGGCTCTATCTCGACAAGTATCAGGGCGCGCCCGAAGTGGAACCCATGTCTATAGGCGGATATCTGACGCTTGAAAAGACATACTCTTTCGACCCCATGCCCGAAGAGTTGACTCCCGAAGAGGGCAAACACATAATAGGCCTGCAAGGCAATATATGGACGGAGTATATGTATGAGCCGGGTGCACCCGAATATTTCATCTATCCGCGTATATTGGCCGTTGCCGAGATAGGCTGGAGTCCCGCATCGCGCAAGGATTACAGTGATTTCGAGCGTCGTGTTGACAATGCCTATGTGCGTCTGGACGGTCACGGCATCAATTATCATGTGCCTATGCCCGAGGGTCCTCTCTCAGACTATATGGCCTTTACCGACACTCTCAAGCTTGCCTTTACCAACACACGCAATTACCCCATGGTCTATACGCTCGACGGCACTGTCCCCGGTGCTGGCTCGGCGCGTTATGCCGACACCTTGCGTTTCACCGATAACGACACCTTGAAGATTGCGACATTGTTACCCTCGGGCAAGACAAGCCGTGTGCGTACCATTGTCGCAGCCAAAGAGTCGTTGTCTCCGGCAGTGACGGTACCGTCTCGTCCTGGCATCATGTCGCGCATTGCTCACGGCATGTATCTTGACAGCGTGGCCATGGCCAAGGCTAAGTGGAGCGCTCCCAAGGTTGTCAAGACATTCGATACCAAGTGGGTGGAGAGTCCGCATTACAAAGAACCGTGGGTAGCCGTGTATGAGGGCTTGTTCGAGGTGCCTCAAGATGGCGTTTACACCATTACCACAGATCAGTATCTGCTTTATGTGGACGGCAGACCCGTGATTGTCAACAGCGACAAGATAGCCACCCGTCATTTGCACAACAAGAACACAATGGCTCTTGAAAAGGGCAAGCATAGGTTCAAGCTGGTGGTCAACAATCGTGTTGCGGGCGGCTGGCCTTACACCTGGAGCAAAGCCACATTCTATTACATGGCTCCCGGAAGCAATAAACTTGTGGATGTTTGCAATACGCCTCTGACCTTACACATGGAGCAAAGCCACACTCTATTACAAGGCTCCCGGAAGTAATAAATTTGTGGCGTTTTATGTATTGCCTCCACTGCGGATAATGCCTTGCCGGCACTGCGGTTTTGTATTGCTGAAACTGCCTCCGGCGGCCCTTCCGGGGGAGGGGTCGCGGCCCCCGTTTTGATATTT
>JAIECQ010000134.1 GCA_029068395.1 Rikenellaceae bacterium | reverse complement strand
GTAGAACATAAAGTTATCGAACATGTACCACTGGGCGGGATTCCAATCGGAGAACATGTAGTGGCCAAGATAGTCTCTTACGGTATTGGATTCGCTGAAAAACGAGGAGAAGTCCAGAAGACTGAAACGTCGACGGAAGCTACCATCTCTGCGGATATTAGCATTCGACAGATTGGAGACAAGCAGCATGTGAGGGCTCCTTTCGAAAGGAATTATCAAGGGCTCTAAACACTTGCGATTTATGGTCCAATCATCAGTACAAAGAATGTATAGTTGTTCAAGTGTCGTCCTTATATTAAAGTCGTCAACAATCAGAAGTTGTGTCTGATTGGTTACGTCTGATAACCAAAACACATTGCGGGACCTATAACCATCAAGCTTAGTTGTATTACAGTACTGAGCAATAGCATTACAAAAAAGAGATTTGCCGTTTCCCATAGTCTTTTCATGTTCATTTACACATATAAATGAGCGAAGGCGTGTAGGGTTGTGCTTGGGTAATTTATTGCAGAGCATGTAACCGATAGCCGCCAGCTTCTTAACCAGAGAGCCATTTGTCGAGCTTGTAGCATCAAGCAATCTGTAGAAGTCTGATTGGTCGCCAATGAATTCGGAAGGAGAGCCAGCCGGAGTGAAATTACGGTTAAGGACAACGTCATTCGGCTCAGGGGTGAGTGTGCGCGATATGCGCATTTCGCCGGGCAAGTGGAGTGACACCGCGCAGTTCCGGAAGAAGAAGCGAGCGGCGAGTGTGGGGTCTGCGGTATTCATTTCGATATAGAATTTAGTGAGTAGATGTTATCGTTCTCGTGGTCGAATACCTGATAGCCGATGATTGAGGCGTATTCATCGCCACGTTCATGGGCGATATCGAGGCAAAGGTCGACGCGGTCGAATTTGCCGTGGAATGTATCGGCGAGTGTGCGGATCGTGGACCGAGAGGCACGTTCCGCAGAAGCGAGCCGAATGAAATAGCCGTCGGGTTGTTGCTCGATGACGGAGAAACCGGCAGGAATCGATTCATGTATGACAAGGCCGTCAGAAGTAGTGGCAGAACCGATGTGCTGATTCGGCTGAGAGCAGCTACATAGGGTTAGGACTGAAAGAATGAAAAGTTTGTGTATCATATCTGTGGGAATTAAAATAGTTCAGCTTGTATGAGATTGGCTTCGGCTTGACGTATGGTGGCACGCGTATCTTCAAGGAAATAGTCCAGATACAGGAGCATGAAGCCGACAGCATATAGTTTTGCATCGCGCTGTGTCCGAAAACGTCCAAGTTCGGCCGACGGTTTTCTGGCTGAGACACGGCCATTGGCCCAATGAACAATATAACCATAGACCCATGAGCCATCCGCAAGAGAGGACGAGAGTATTGAGACAGACTCTCCACGTCCTTCAGTAAGACACCAAGTAGACTGTGGTTCGATGGGTTCGTGATCAGAGAGACTGTCGATCTTAAGAAACTCGTAGCGATTTTTGGTGTTCATAAAGCTCGGAGATTTTGTCGAATTTAGAGCGGAATAACTTTGAAAGTCGGAGAGCGTCCATTGCATTGTGCCTTGATTTGAGGATAGCGCCACGCCCACGGTTAAGCATCCAAGAGATAGTTTCATCAGTAGCCCCATCACGAGAAAGGAGCAGGATTATTAACTGCCGGGCTTCCACTGCCGGCCATTTGCGTGTCCGGGAAAGAATTGTCGATGTTGCCACGCCTGTAATCCGGCTTACAATGGCGAGGGCGATTTCTTTGTTGTTCATATCATATAGGTTATTTAGAATGGTTTGAGTTCTTTTTCTTTGGCAGGAGAGAAGATTTTGAAGTATTCCGCACCTCCTGATTTATCGTCCGAGCCGATAAAAGATTCTTCCGGGTGGAGAGGCTTCCAGTCGGAGTAATATGCTTTTTCGGCATTGGGGCGGTCAATGTTAAAATCGTAGCCCTTGAATTTGCAATATGCTAGGATTTTCCCCTTGAAGTTTGTACGGGTAACGCCATGCCCGGCAGGGCCACCGGCATATTCGAAGAAAGAGGCGATGAGGTCAAAACGTTTGATCCGTTCGTTAAGATGAGAACCTGACGGGTCAAAATATTCCTCGGCCCACTGATACAGCACTTCTGACATTTCCTGACGGAGTGTGCGCAGCTCAATGTTCTTCATGGGCGGTGGAACAGCCCCTGCGCCTTCACGCGCCCAGCAGTTCTCGAAGGAGCGGAAATAATACATCACGCACTCGGCCATCAGATTGTCAAAGAGATTCCATTGTTCGTCATCCCAGTCATCGAAAAACATGTGATGGAAATCGTCGACAAGAGTATGGTCAGGATTATACCATGTTGAAAACTCCATGTAGATGATACGTCGTTTTGTGGCGTTTTCGTTGGCCTTGTTGATGGCGTGATTGGTGGTGATCAATATTTTCGGAGAGTCCTCCAACGGTATGCAATATCTGTCCTTGCCTTTTGGATTGACGTACATAGGCCCGGTAACCATTGCGAAAAGGTTCTCGAAGGCAAAATTGGTTTTGACGTCATCGATGAAGATATTCCGTGTTGCCTTGGTAACGCCGGACAGAAGGAACTCGTCATCGCGTTTCATCTGTTTGCCGTCGATAAAGAACTGGGAAACGACATGACCGATGGCATTGCCGATGATAGACTTGCCAGCACCTCCGTGACTCTGGCCGACCTCAGACATGAGGTGATCCTGTATAATCACGGCTTTACGCTCTGAGGCATATTTATAATCGCAGAGTAGAAATCCAATAGTTGTAATTTTATTGACGATATGATGAATCCATTCGAAAACCTCGGAGTCAGAGAGGTCGCGTTGAGCGTCATGAGAGAAAAAATTATTAGATGTATTAATCAAGAATGTCAGGAACTCGCATTTTGCAGCCTCCGGCGTGTACTCGATATAAAAGTTATCACCGATTTTCTGTATATCCTTGATGATAGGCACACGGGTAAAACGCCGGGGGACAATACGACTGCGCCATACCTGACTAATAGGCTTGTTGGGTGTAATATCATTGGCGGTGATTTCGACTTGACCGTTGTTGTAGTAGGTACGCTGAACGCCTGAAGTGAAATTGTTAAAATTATCGGAAATAATATCGAGTTCTTCAAGCTGCTTATCAGACATAATTGTTGATAATTTCTTCTTGAAAAATCCGAGAACCAAATCATTCTTGCAGTTGGCCGTAATATAGCTTCGGATAAAGTCTCGCACTTCATAAGAGGCTATACGGTCAATGATTCCGTCATCAATGCGAATGAACTCATAACCGGTGGCAGCCTCGTCGCTATTGCGCAACCGATAGAATCCATTGGCAGCAAGAAAGCGGAACGCCTCTACATCATTAAACTCAACCTTATCCTCTCCCTTTGTGGTTTGGGTTATTGAGTATATGTCCGTGGATGAAGAATAACGGCTTACAGGCACGAGAGCGCCGTTCTCGGCCTTGTAACGTATATTGCCTATCTTGAATGTGTCAATCCCGGTCAAACGTTCTTTGTGGATTTCATAGAATGCCTGAACATCATTGAGCGACCAAAAATCACGGATTTTAGTGTCGGATTCCTCCGTAATCTTGTGGATATTGAGCCATGTCCCCCGGCCATCGTGAGAGTTCATCGTGCGCTCGATGTCCTCCATCAGCTCAGACTCTCGACCTTGCAGAGAACCACAGAGTAGGTCATCAACTCCTTTGTCGCCATGTTCATTCTCATTCACATGACCCCACCAGATGTTTACGGACAGGCCGATGGTGTTGAATGTCTTCATGTACTGACGGTACTTGATGACAGCCTTAGAGAATGAATTCGGGCGTTTATCGGCACGGTCGCCGACAATAATCTCTCTGTGCAGGTCGTTCCAGTCCGAGTCCATGACGAGGACTATGTTTGCAATCGAGCAGACTTTGGCAATGTCCTGAATGTCTTGTAAAAGACCTTCCTGCTGAGAGCCGAAGTTGTTTATGCCTTGGATACCGATAGACAGCATACCGTGTTTACATGCTTTCTCCGCTTTCTTTTCTCCCTCCTGAAGAAACAGTGTGTCGATATGGATTTTGTTTTTATACAACCGACGGATTTTCTCAGGGATATATACTCGGCAGGAAGCACCGGCAGGTGTCTGATACTTCATTTCTTTGCCGTCGGAGCTGCGGTGTAATGCCGGGTTAGACCAACGTACGCGTACGTACTGGCGAGGCTTAGCCGCGCCTTTTGGCGTGAACATCATCGGCCGACCGATCAGATCGAGCATTTCATCACCAGTCTCGTCCGGGATGAAAGTTTCATTTACACGCCCCTTGCGGAATGGAGAGCGAAACAGCTCTTGTCCGCCTTCGATAATGGAGGCCATAACGTCCTCTTCGGAAAGTCCCGACGATTCGAGCTGTTTTCTGAGGAAAGATGCGTGATTGGCTTTCACGGCTGTGGCGATGGATTCCTCGCGCTTTCGTTCTTGAGGCGTGATAGTAATACCACCTTGCCGGGCTGTTTCTTCGAGGGCATGTAGCCAATCAGTAT
>JAIECQ010000133.1 GCA_029068395.1 Rikenellaceae bacterium | reverse complement strand
CGTTGTGTCCGCTAAATATTAATACTTTGGTTCTTTGATTTCTTTGATTCTTCCCCGAGGGCTTGCGTAAGCGGTTGTAGGTCGGCGCTGGCGATTCTCCCCCCGAGACGAATTTCCCCTGTTGGCGCTTCTTCCCCGTGGGTTGTTGTAAGCGGCAATGGTGCGTGCGGGGTGCATGGCACGCTTTGATTTCCCGATATTCAGAGAGTTGCAAAAGGTTGGGGGTGACTGAACGTTAGCTGATAATAATGTCGGACCTGCTTGCTGTTTGCGGAAAGAGCTGTGCCTGATATGCTTTAAAATAAAAAGGCCCGAAGATTCGGGCCTTTTTATTTTGGCTTATCGTTTCATTTGCGGAATGTCGGAGGAATTTTCTTTCTCTCCGAGGAGGTGCAGGCTGAAGTGGTCGGCCATCTTCCAGAAGAAATATTCGGTCATGTTGCCGAATCCGTGGCGTTGTCCCGGGAGCACTAACATGTCGAATCTTTTGCCGTTTTTGATGAGGGCGTCGACCACGCGATATGTGTTGGCGGGGTGTACGTTGTCGTCAATGTCGCCGGTGACGAGCAGCAGGGCTCCTTTGAGGTTGGGGGTAAGCTCGGTGTTCTTGGCAATGTTGTAATTGAACGTGGTGTCGCCGCTTTCGCTCACCACCTCTTCGACGCCGTGGTGTTTTTCGCTCCACCAGCGGTTGTAGATGTTGTTTTCGTGGTTACCTGCGCACGACACTGCCGCTTTGAAGAAGTCGGGATATGTCAGTATTGCGGCCGTTGACATGAATCCGCCTCCCGAGTGGCCGTGTATGCCCACGCGGGTGATGTCCATATAGGGGCGGCGTGCGGCCAGCTGCTCGGCCACGTACTTCTTGTCGGCCAGGCCGTAATCGCGCAGGTTGCCGTAACTGTATGTGTGATACCACTTAGAGCGGTTGGGATGTCCGCCACGGTTGCCCACGGTCACCACTATGAAGCCTAACTGCGCCAGTCGGTCGACGCGGTCCATGCTCTTGCTGAACGAGTAATTGACGGCCTCGGTCTGCGGACCGGGATATACATACTCTATTATTGGGTAGAGCTTGGTGGAGTCGAAGTCGAAAGGCTTGTAAAGGACGCCGTAAAGGTCGGTTATGCCGTCTGCGGCTTTGGTCTTGAATATCTCGGGGAACTTATACCCGGCTTCGAACAGCAGGTGCAGGTCGGTCTCCTCAAGGGGCATGATAAGATTGCCGGTGGCGTCGTAGAGGGCCGATACAGGGGCGGTGTCGACACGTGAGTAGTTGTCGATGAAGTAGCGGCAGTTGTCAGAGAGGTTGCCGGTGTGGTTGAATCCGCTCTTGTCCAGCTGTTTGAGTGCTGTGCCGTCGAGGTTGATGCGGTAGAGGTGCATGTAATAGGGGTGCTCTGACTGCTCTTTGCCGCATGCCGTGAAAAATATGGTGCGTGATGTCTCGTCTATGCCTGTGATGCCCTCGCAGTGGAACGGTCCTTCGGTGAGGCGTCGTTTGAGAGTGCCGTCGGGAGCATATAGATAGAGGTGGCCCCATCCGTCGCGTTCGCTCCAGAGCACGAACTCGCCTGTTGACAGCAGTTTGGGTGCGCGTGTCTCAAGCGATTTATTGAGGCGCTCTTCCACCAGCGGCGTGGCTTTGAGCGAGTCGGCGCCGACGTCGACACGGCATATGTCTATGCGTTTGAGGTCACGCGAGGTGCGTGTCATAAGAAAGTAGTCGTTGTTGCCGAGCCATACCGACGGCAGAAGGTCGATATCGGCATAGTCGAACTTCTTGATGGGGCGGCGGTGTACCGAAATGGTCTGGTCTTTGAACGCGTAGGTGTCGATGTGGCGGTGCGACCAGTCGGCGGTGTCGAACAGGAAGGCTGAGTATTGGGGTGCGTTGGGTTCGCCTGCCATGTGATACTTGTATGACTGGAGCGAGGGGCGCGGTTGCTCGGTGGCCTTTATCACCCACAACGACTCGACTTTTCTTTGGTCTGAGCGCAAGACGACGAATCGGCGCGAGTCGGGCGACCACGAAATGTATGCCGGCAGACGCTGTTCGAGTTTGGTGTTGCGCTCTTTGTCGGTGAGGTTGTCGGTGGAGCCGCCCCAGGGGTAAAACTCCTGTCCGTCGGTGGTGATGCGGTGTTCTACAATGGTGGAGTCTTTGTCGTCGACAATGGCTTTGGCGAAGTCTTCGCGGCTCATCCAGTAGAGGTCGTAATGGCGGGCGAATACTACCTTTTCGCCGTCGGGCGACACTGATGCCCAGTCGGGATATCTAAGACGGTTGGGCGAGGCGTCGAGCTTGGTGATGTTGCCCGACGACAGGTCGCAATTGAAATAGACCACCTTGTTGCGTTTTGACGTGTTGCCCTGCCTATCTGTGTAAGGCTCTTTTACCGAGGTTGTCACCTGAAAGGTGAAAGAGCGCTCGTCGGGCGAGAAGCGTATGGAGTCGAGCGGCAGATGCTGTCCGTCAAACGGCTCGCCGGTAAGAAGCGTCACTTGCGAGGCCATGCGATGGCGGTCGAAGAGCGGACGGCGTGTGCGTGAAGCTACGTCTACAAGATAGTGGAAGGTGCCCTCGGGGGTGTCGTATCGATACCAGAACTTGTTGCCGCTCTTGAGATAGGTGGGCTGAACGGCCGTTGAGAAGACCATCTTGTTGACATTGGCAGCCGAGAAACGTTCGGCGGCGATGTAGTTGGGTTGGGTGACGGGTGTGCGTTGGGCCGACAGACCGAGGCTACCCGAGACCAGCAGAATGGTGAAGATAAGTTTTTTCATCATGATGTTTATAGTGTTTTTATATGTTGTCGGTTGCAGGCGGCCTGCGCTTTGGGGGCGGATATCGGCCGTAACGACACCGGGTTGTTATAGCATGCCAAGCTCATACAGTTCTATTATCTGCTCCAAGAGGGCATCGTCGCCATGGGGGTCATACTCCGCCTTGAGGTTGCCTCCGAACATGCGTGCGATGCCCTGCCAGAAGAATGCCGAGAGGCGTCCGCGGAACTCCTGCACCAAGCGGTATGAGCTGCGTCCTGTCTGGCGGTCTATCAGCTTTATGAGCACCATGCCCTGGTACATCGACATTTTCCTGATTACCGGCGTATATTCGCTTTTTATGCGGCGCTCTATCTGGCGCACATACTCCTGTTGCTCTTTTGGTGCTAACGTCGGCAGGTCGGCCTCCATCTGGCGCAGTATGTTTTGCGCCTCTATGGCCATGGGATAGACCAGCTTGACGGCGCGCACCAGCCGCTCATATTTGCGCAGATTCATCTTTCTGCTGCTACGTTGCGAATATACGGGTATGGTGGCCAGCCTCATTGACAGTATGGTGTCGCCATCTATTACTCTGTGGCCGTAAACGGGCGGTATCACAACCCTGCTTTGTGCACGGCACTCTGTGGACGATATCAAAAAAAGCAGCGTCATGATGCAGCACAGGACTCTCGCATGCGCATAATGGGAACATCCCGGCCCTCTTGTGACATTGGATGCGGCCGTGTCGCGTTGTTTGTGCGCGGCAGACAATGTTGTAGGGCAGGGTGTCGCGGCCATTAGTCACATGAAATTTAAGTTAGTCGTATGCGCATTGCTTCATTATAGTGCAAAATTAATATTATATTTGTGCAATATTACAAACAAGGGTTGTTTTTTTATGGATCGTAACAAGTTGTCGTTGCAGGTGAGCGCAAACGGTGTGCTCAATCCCGGTCGTTTTATAGGCAGTTGTCCCGTCAAGTCGGTGCGTTCGGGTGGCGGAGGGGTGTCTATTGCGGTCGATCGTTGTGTCGATTGCGGATATTGTTACAGGGCTTGTCCCGGTCAGATAGTGGCTGCCGGTGACGCCGTTGCCGTGGTGCGTCAGCTGCTCGGCGACGGCCGCAAGACGGTGGTGTCGTTGTCGCCCGAGTGGGCGGCGCTCTATTGCGGCATAGAGCCTTGTCGCATGATAGAGGCTCTTAAGTTGTTGGGCTTCACCTATGTGAGCGAGATGTCGCTCGGGGCGCAATATATGTCTGAGGCATATATAGCGGCGGTGCGGGGCGGGGGACGCTTGTTTGTGTCGTCGTTTTGTCCGTCGGCCAACAACCTGATAAGCAAGTATTTCCCTGCCTATGTAGACAACCTCATGCCCACAGCCCCGCCCGCCGTTCTGCATGCCCGTATGCTGAAGCGCATTTACGGACACGACACGGCGGTGGTAGTCATAGGGTCGTGTCTGTCGATGAAGGGGGCGGCTGCATGCGAAGATGCGATAGATGCGGTGCTCACATTCGATGAGCTTGACGGGTGGCTCTCGTGTCAGAAGATATCTTTCGACATGTTGCCCGGCAATGAGAGCTATCGTTTCGAGCCGTTCGACGCCTCGTCGGGTTGTGATTATGTGTTGCCGGGGCGTTATGACTACATGTCAGACCGGCGCTTTGGCGGCATGCCCGGCATGGAGTGTTTCTCGTTGTCGGGCATAGATATGATAGCAGAGAGGCTCTCTTCCATAGATAGGCTGCCGTCAGGGGCGTTATATCTTGAGCTGTACGGCTGTCGGGGCGGCTGCCTCTATGGCGCGGGCAGCCTCGGACGAAGAGGGTCGTTAGAGGCCGAGATGGCCCTGCGGCGTTATGCCGTCGAGTGCGAGGGGCGCAGATGTCACGACCTTCCTCTTATAGTGACCTCGGCAGAGCACAGGGCCGACCCTGTGGTGCGTCATGTTAACGAGAGCAGGGCCGACGACGTGCTTGCCACCTTGGGCATGACGTCATATGACGACACTATAGACTGCGGCGGATGCGGCTACGGCACATGCGGCGATTTTGCGCAGGCGGTGGCGGCGGGCGACATACCTAAAGAGATGTGCGTGTGGCACATGGGCAGAACGGCAGGACATAACTTTTCGAGGTTGGCGGCCAATGTGCCGGCAGGTGTCTTTGTGGTTGACAGGGCCTTGAAGATAGTGGAGGCCAACGACCGTTTTGTCGCCATGATGGGCGGTGTGGCCCACATGGTGTGCCGGTCGGCAGACGATGTGTTAGGGGTCGACTTAGGACGGGTGTTGCCGTTTGCCGGGGTGGTGTCAGACATGTTTTTGAGCGGCGCCGAGAGGGTAGAGCGAGACATTCAGGTCAGGGAGCGCATATTTTCGCTGACACTGTTTCGCATGGATGACATGGTGTGCGGAATAGTGCGCGACCTGTTGCAGGCAAGAGAGGTGGGCGACGAGATTGTGGCCCGCACACGGGCTGTGATAGACGACAACCTTGAGATGGTGCATAAGATAGCGTGTCTGCTTGGCGAGACGGCATCGCGCACAGAGGCGGTGCTCAACTCTATCGTAGAGACGCAGAGGTCGGGGCAGGAGTGATGTAATGTATTGAAAAAGATGTGTTTGTATGAGTGATAGTGGTGATTTTTTCGTGGAGGTCGATTGCAGCCGTCTGTCTTGTAGCGGTCAGCGGGTGTCGGGCGACGTGTGTCTGCACCACAAGACCGACAAGCGCATAATAACGGTCATGAGCAACGGTTCTGACAGCGGCATCAAGGCCAATGCGGTGGCGTCGGTCATAGCCTCCATGATTATAGGTTATGCCCGCATGGACGAGGATATGCTGCGTGCGGTGCAGACGGCGGTGGGCACTTTTGCGCGCGGAGGACGCAATGATGATATGCGTTGGGCGGCTTTCACCATAATAGATGTCACCACCTATGACGGCAGGGTACGCATAGTTGAGTTCGGTACCCCCGGCACCGTTGTGATGCGTGGAGACAGGGTTGTCGATCTGCCGCGCCGTCGTGAGGCCGTTAAGTGCGCCGACGGCAGCAAGATAGAGCTTCTTACAGCCGACTTTGTCGCGCGCGTGGAAGACCGCATAACGGCATATACCGACGGGGTGGTGCGCTCAGGCTCCAATACGCGGCGCATGCCCGGTGGATGGGGTGCCGACGGAGTGGTCGACTTTCTGGTGCGCAGTGTGAGAAACGACAGTGGCGTGTCGGCGGCTCATCTAGCCCGCAGTGTGACCGAGTGCGCCAGGACCAACGACCTGTTCGAGGCCAAGAACGACATGAGCTGTTGTGTGGTCTATTTCAGGCGTCCGCGCAAGGTGCTCGTGGTTACGGGTCCTGCCTTTGACGGCGACAAAGATGGGGCGCTGGCCGAGATGGTGCGGTCGTTTGACGGCAATGTCATTGTGAGCGGAGGCACCACGGCACGCATATTGTCACGCGAGTTGGGACGTGAGCTGTCGGTGGTGATGAGGCGTGATGTCTCGGGTTTGCCGCCCGAGTCGGTGATGGAGGGGTGTGCACTTGTGACGGAAGGGGTGCTGACGTTGAGGCGCGTGAAGGGGTTGCTTGAGACGATGAACAGCTCGCATGCAGATGGCAAGGGCTTGGATGCCAGATATGTACGGCTGCTGTTAGAGGGCGACGAGATAGACTTTGTGGTGGGCACGAGGGTAAACAGCGTGCACCACGACCCCAAGCTGCCTGTGGAGATAGAGCTGAGGCGTTCGGTGATAAAGGATATTGCCCGTGTGCTGGAAAACAAGTTCATGAAACGGGTGAGGGTGACATATGTATAAGATATATGCGTCGTTTGCCGTGTGATGGTCAGGCATGCTGAGAGCCGGCATCTATTGCTGTTTGGCCGACTTATTGATGTCAAAGAGACGAATGTTATGAAAAATATGTGTGACAGATTGCAAATTATATTAAAAATGGTGTATATTTGTGAAATTATATAGTGCCGTTTTTTGGTAGATGTCTTATGTGCGCGGCTTGTAATGTTTTGACTGTGCCGCTGTTGCGTGTCAGACAGGAAAGTTACCATTTACGCATTTACACATTAAACAAGTGTGACGATTATGGAGAATAATAAATTGGTCGTGAAAATTTGTACCGGGACATTATGTTATGTCATGGGTGGGGCCGAATTACAAGTGATAGACGAATATTTGCCCGAGGATATTCTCGATAAGTTAGATATCAAAGGCGCCCCGTGTCTCGACCACTGCAATAATTGCGACGGCCCGAAGGCTCCTTTCGTAGAGGTGGGCGACAAGGTCATATCTGAGGCAACGGTAACAAAAGTGGTGCAGGCGATAAAGGAGGCTCTTAAATAAGAGGTGTTTTTATGGCAGTTACTAACAAGGCGATGATTATCAGGCGCGAACTGTTTTCGCGCATAACCAAGCTCTTGATGGAGGGCCGTCTGGTCGAACAGATAGATCGCATGCCCATAGAGCTGAGACCCAAAAACGGTGAGTTGTCGCGCTGTTGCGTATATAAAGACCGCGCCATGCTCAAATACAAGATCATGGCACTGCTCGGCTTCAGCACTCGTGAGGACGACGAGGAGATAACGCCGCTCTCGACATTTGCAGCCAGAGCTTTAGAGCGTGACGCCATATCAGACATCCCGTTGACAGTGGTGGACGAGGCCTGTAGCGCATGCGTGAGAGCCAATTATGTGGTTACCAACATGTGCCGCGGATGTGTGGCCCGGCCATGTATCGTAAACTGTCCCAAGCATGCAATACGCTTCGATAACGGCAAGGCTGAGATTGACAGCAAGCAGTGTGTCAACTGCGGACTGTGCATGAAAAACTGTCCGTTTCATGCCATCGTTTACACTCCGGTGCCGTGCGAGGAGTCGTGTCCTGTGGGCGCCATAAGCAAAGACGATGAGGGCATTGAGCATATAGACGACACCAAGTGCATATATTGCGGACGTTGCATTATGGCATGTCCGTTCGGCGCCGTCATGGAGAAATCTCACCTTGTGGAGGTTGTCAAGGCGATTAAAGATGAAAACCGCAAGGTGGTGGCCATGGTAGCCCCCGCCATAGCAGGGCAGTTTAAAGCCCCGCTGGGTTCTATAATAACGGCAATAAGGCAACTCGGCTTTGATGACGTCATAGAGGTGGCGGCAGGTGCCGACGTGACAACAGCCAACGAAGCGGCCGAGTTTGTTGAGAAAATGGCTGAAGGCCAGGCTTTCATGACAACATCTTGTTGTCCCTCTTACACCGAGGCCGCACGCAAGCATATTCCCGAGGTGATGCCTTATGTCTCGCACACCCGCACACCCCTTTATTACACCGCGCAGATTGCCCGCGAACGTTATCCCGATGCTGCTCTTGTGTTTATAGGTCCGTGCCTTGCAAAGCGTTATGAGGTTTACAAAGACCCCAACGCCGATTACATGGTGTCGTTCGAAGAGCTGGGCGCCATGTTTGTAGCCATGAACATAAACGTCACCGAGAGCGAGCAGGAGCAGTTGGACGCTTCGATTGACGGCTCAAGCCGCGGTTATGCCGTGGCAGGAGGCGTGCTCGCAGCAGTGCGCAAGAAGCTCGGCGACAAGGTCGACATAAAGCCTCACTACATAAGCTGTCTCGACAAGGCTTCCATAAAAGAACTTAGGGCTTTTGCACTCAAGCCTACAGCCAATATGGTAGAGGTGATGGCTTGCGAAAGCGGATGCGTCAACGGCTGTAACGTGGTGGCAAACAATAAAGTGGCAGCACGTCAGGTGAGAGAACTGGCAGAGAAATAACTCCGCAAACTGATGTGTTACTGGCACTGCGGATGATGGTTTGCGTCACTGCCGGTGATGGTTTGCCGGCACTGCGGATAATGGTTTGCCGGCACTGCGGATAATGGTTTACTGAAACTGCCTCCGGCGGCCCTTCCGGGGGAGGGGTCACGGACCCCGTTTTGATATTTTTGAGGAACAACTAAGAACAGAAGTACGAAAGATATGGATAAAGGCGTTCGACTATCGTCTCTCACCTTTATCCATATCTTTCGTTTTTGGCCCTGGGGTTGTGTGCCTGAATGATATTCAACATGGGCCATGACGCTCGCGGAAAGGGTGCGGAAGAAGTTCGGCAAAGCATAACGACAGGGCGGCAAAGCACGCACAACCGAACCACCAGCCAGCGCCGGCCCAACTCTGACCATTACGCAAGCCCTCGGGAAAGAATCAAAGAAATCAAAGAACCAAAGAATTAATCATTGGCGGACACAACGCACGCTAAAACCGCCACGCTTATTGTAGCTGTTCACGTTCAAATCACTGCTATCGAACCACAGGTAGTACGCGTCGCTAGTAGTAGACGTGTACGTAACTGACGACCAATAGCGGCCGTACTGACCCGCGCGCTGCAACGTACCGGACGAGTCGTAGCTGCGCCAACCGACAGCGGGAAACTCCAATTTCTTAGACGAGTCTGTCTTTAACGTCAATGTAATATATCCGTAATCAGAAGAAGACCATCCACCGCCGTTTGTGCGTGTGCAATTATCTATCAGATTCTGAAACTCGGTATTGGTTGGCAGACGGTAACCGTCGGGGCAGAGTTGAGTGCCGCAAATTTTCGCCTGGCATGGCTTTGTGCGGGTAGGCTTTTGTGTCGGCAGTGGTTTTGCGCCGGCAGGGCGGCGAGGCGGCGCGGTCTAAGTGTAACGAAACCGCACACTATTCCTTATGGTTTTGCACCGGCAGGCTTGCACCGGCAGGCTTGCACCGGCAGGGCGGCCGAGGTACGAGGCCGCAACGGGCCTCGCCTCCCCCCGCGGAGGCCCGTAACACCGCCACGCTATTGTAGGCAGTGACTAAGTCACGGCGGTGATGCGCGTCACTTTCATGCTTTGCCCCCGCAGGCTCGGCCCGTGGCTCCTTCACGCTAAAGGCGCGTACCGGACAACCCAAGGTGCCACACGTCTTTGTCACTCACCACGCCAAACTTCACCACGCCCCCTACACTCACCACGTGCGGCCGGCGCTGGCGCCGGCCCACCGCTAACGAAACCGCACACTATTCCTATCACCGGCATAACGAAGTATGCCGTAAGCAAAAATTCCTTGTGCCCGGGCTGAGGAACGAAGCCCGAGCGGCCCGGAGCCTCCGCAAACGGAGGGCCGCAGCCCCGCACAGTAATATATATGACAGTGAATTAGTCACGGCAGTGATGCATATAACTTTCTCGCTGTGTCCTCCGCAGGCTCCGTTCCGCACTCCGTTGCGCCAAAAGCACGTTTCCTCCAATCCGTCGACCCCGAATCCGTGCGCATTCCTTAATACTCGACCAATTTTTGCACCGCATGGCTACCGCTCTATCAGTCTTTCGCACCGGCAGGGCGGCGAGGGGCCCGGCAGGCTATCGAAAGGGTCCGTGACCCCCGCAACGGGCCGACCCTCCCCCCGCGGAGGCCCGTACTCCCGTCACGCAATTACAGGCAGTGACTAAGTCACGGCGGTGATGCGCGTCACTTTCCCGCTTTGCCCCCGCAGGCTCGGCCCGTGGCTCCTTCACGCTAAAGGCGCGTACCGGCCAACCCAAGGTGCCACACGTCTTTGTCTCTCACCACGCAAGACCATCATCACACCATCGACCTCCACCCCGCTGAGGCCGGCGCCAGCGCCGGCCCATCACTTATGCAAGCCCTCGTGGAAGAATCAAAGAAATCAAAGAACCAAAGTATTAATATTTAGCGGACACAACGCACGCTACGACCGTACCGCTTATTGCTGCCACTGCCCACGCCCAAATCACTGCTACTGAACCACAGACCGTACGCGCCGTTAGAACCATTAGCAATTGACGACCAATAGGTTCCGCTCGTACCTGCGTTACCCAACGTACCGGACGAATCGCCGAGGCGGTAACCGACAGCGGGAAACCAACTCTGTTGGTGACCTTGTTATAGTTTCTAACGTGGACCGGCAGAATATGACAAAAAAGGAGAGATTCAGCAACGAATCTCTCCTTGTTACTAATAGGGGACAATTTTACTTGACCTCCTCGAAGTCGACGTCGGTGACACCGTTGTCGTCTTTGGGTGCGCTTGACGTCTGGCCTGCATCCTGCTGAGCCCCTTGTGAGGCGTATATATCCTGCGATGCGGCCTGCCATGCGTTCTGAAGCTCTGTCGTGATAGGTTCGAGCTGGTCTACCTTGCCCTCTTTGTGAGCCTCTTTGAGCTTGCCGAGAGCCGCCTCGATGGCAGCACGTTTGTCGGCGGGTATCTTGTCGCCATACTCTTTGAGCTGCTTCTCGGTCGAGAATATCATACCGTCGGCGGCGTTGAGCTTGTCGATGCGTTCGCGCTCGGTCTTGTCGTGCTCTTCGTTGGCCTTGGCCTCGTCACGCATACGTTTGATCTCCTCTTCGGTCAGGCCCGACGACGCCTCTATGCGTATCTTCTGCTCCTTGCCGGTGCCTTTGTCCTTGGCCGACACGTTGAGGATGCCGTTGGCGTCGATGTCGAATGTCACCTCTATCTGAGGCACTCCACGGGGAGCGGCGGGTATGCCGTCGAGGTGGAAACGACCGATGGTCTTGTTGTCGCGCGCCATGGGACGCTCGCCCTGAAGCACATGTATCTCTACTGATGACTGGTTGTCTGCCGCTGTCGAGAACACCTCGCTCTTGCGCGTGGGTATGGTGGTGTTAGACTCGATAAGACGGGTGAACACTCCGCCGAGAGTCTCGATACCGAGAGAAAGGGGTGTCACGTCGAGCAGGAGCACATCTTTCACCTCGCCGGTCAGGACACCGCCCTGTATGGCAGCACCCACTGCGACCACCTCGTCGGGATTGACACCCTTAGAGGGAGCCTTGCCGAAGAACTCCTCGACAATCTTCTGAATGGCGGGGATACGGGTCGAGCCACCCACCAAAATAACCTCGTCGATATCTGATGTCGACATGCCGGCATCTTGCAGGGCCTTGCGGCACGGCTCGATGGTGGCGCGTATAAGTTTGTCGGCCAGCTGCTCGAACTTGGCACGTGTGAGGGTGCGCACCAAGTGCTTGGGGTCACCGTTCACCGGCAATATGTAGGGCAGGTTGATCTCTGTGGAGGTGCTGCTTGAAAGCTCTATCTTGGCTTTCTCGGCAGCCTCTTTAAGACGCTGCAATGCGCGCGAGTCGTCACGCAGGTCGACGCCGTACTCACTCTTGAACTCGTCTGCCAGCCAGTCTATGATGACATGGTCGAAGTCGTCGCCGCCCAAGTGGGTGTCGCCGTTGGTCGACTTAACCTCGAATACGCCGTCGCCAAGTTCGAGAATCGAGATATCGAAGGTACCGCCACCGAGGTCGAATACCGCGATCTTCTGGTCGTTGGCCTTCTTGTCGAGACCGTATGCCAAAGCGGCTGCGGTGGGCTCGTTGATGATACGTTTGACGGTCAGACCGGCAATCTCGCCCGCCTCTTTGGTGGCCTGGCGCTGTGAGTCTGAGAAGTAGGCTGGCACGGTTATGACCGCTTCCGACACCTCGGTACCCAGATACTCCTCGGCGGTCTTCTTCATCTTCTGAAGTATGATGGCCGAAATCTCCTGGGGAGTGTACTTGCGGCCGTCTATCTCGATGCGCGGGGTGTTGTTCTCGCACACCACTTTATAGGGCACGCGTTTGATCTCGTCCTGTATCTTGTCGCAGGTCTCACCCATGAAACGCTTTACCGAGAAGATGGTGCGTTCGTGGTTGGTGATAGCCTGACGTTTGGCAGGGTCGCCCACTTTACGCTCGCCGCCCTCTATGAAAGCGACAATGGAAGGCGTGGTGCGAGAGCCTTCGCTGTTGGTGATAACGACAGGCTCGTTACCTTCCATTACGGCAACACATGAGTTTGTGGTACCTAAGTCAATACCGATAATTTTTCCCATAAGAGTCTATTTTTATTTTTAATTATTTTTTCTTTTCCCCTTACGGAACAATCTTTGTGCCAAAATGGAGTTTGACATTATTTCTTCTGTCTATGACACCGTAAGACTACCAAAACATGACAAAATGACTGACAATGTCAGTCTGTCGCCTTTCGCTGACACCATTTTGCACACATCGTCAATGCCCGTGTGCCGGTGCGACAATAATAAATATGTCAGGCCACACAATGCAACCTTACCCAAGACAACTGACGAAAAACAGGCTGTTCGTCTATTTGTGAACAAACAGAGGCAATGGAATACAAGAAAGAATATACGGCTACGCAAGAGCAACTGGCGCGGTTTGCCAAAGCATTGGGGCACCCTGTCCGTATTGCCATTCTGTACTTGCTCTCTTTTCGGAGCGATAACCACGTTTTGCTCATACTGCCATACCTCTGTTCATAGGGTTTGTCAAAGGCGGCATACCGTTGGGAGTCATCTTGGGTCAATGAGCTTGCGGTGGCCATGTTCATAGGCATATTCGGTGTGCGCATCACCGCAATATATGTGATAAGCGGCATCGTATTGGGCACAGCAGGCGGCTGACCGTGATAATGCGTGACGCCATGGTGCCGTCAGAGGGGTGTTCATATATATTATAGGTATAGGAGCCTTCATGTACGGTTATGTGCCTGAAGGATTCTTTGAGCGATACATGTCTGAAGACAGCTGGTTTGTCGTGCCTATGTCTGTGATACTGGCTGTGCCAATGTATGCCAATGCTGCCGGAATAGTGCCCGTGGTGCAGGTATTCCGTAGGCACGGCTTTGGCTTTCATGATGGCGGTAGTGGGACTCTCGCTGCCGGAAGTCACACTACTGAAAAAAGTGATGTCGTGGCGGCTGACAGCAATATTTTTCTTAGTGACATGCTTGTGCATCATAATATTGGGTTGTCTTTTCAATGACCTGTTATGACACTCTTGTTCATAAGGCAATTATCGTTGATATTGCGCCGTCACGATTAAATGATTACCTTTGCGACATAAACCCGAAGTTTTTATGTCAAAAAGATACTCCTATCTGTTCTTCGATCTCGATTCTACATTTTGGGACGTGCCCACCAACCAACGAGCCGCACAAGAGGCTCTTTATGACGAGTGCCAGATGGGTCGCTATTTCGACTCTTTTGACGCTTACTTCTCGCGTTTTGTCGAGATAAACTCCAAACTGTGGGCCGATTACCGCGACGGCATAGTGGCACGTGAACAGCTTCGCAACGACCGCTTCGCCCGTCTGCTGCAAGAGGTGGGCATACACGACCGCGACTATGCCGTGTTTATGAGCAACCGTTACCTGCAACTGACTCCCACGTTCAACAATCTGGTTGAAGGCTCTATCGAGACTCTCGACTATCTGTATGGCAAGGGTTATCCCATGGCGCTGATAACCAACGGATTTAACGAAGTGCAGTTTGACAAGGTCAAGTTGGCGGGGCTTGAGAAATACTTTGTCCGCATCACCACCTCTGAGTATGCCGGCGTCAACAAGCCCGCTCCCGGCATTTTCGAGTATGCGTTACGTAAAGCGGGCGTAAAGGCAGAGGAGTCCATAATGATAGGTGACGACCCCTACAGCGACATATACGGCGCCTCAAACGTGGGTCTCGATACCATATTTTTCAATCCCAAAGGCATAGACACCGACACCCGACCAACATATACCGTGCGTAAACTCATTGAGATAACCGGTATATTGTAAGACCTGCCGGTGATGGTTTGCTGGCACTGCCTCCGGCGGCCCTTCCGGGGGAGGGGTCACGGACCCCGTTTTGATATTTTTGAGGAACAACTAAGCGGATAATTACAGCTATCCCATAAATGTGTTTCGACATACGTCTTACACATTTATGGGATAGCTGTTTTTGGCCCTTGGGCTGAG
>JAIECQ010000132.1 GCA_029068395.1 Rikenellaceae bacterium | reverse complement strand
TAAGCGTAACGGTTTTAGCGTGCGTTGTGTCCGCCAATGATTAATTCTTTGGTTCTTTGATTTCTTTGATTCTTACCCGAGGGCTTGCTATGAAGGGTGGATGGGTGTGACTGTGGCTTGTTGTTGGATGGAAGGGAGGCTTTGTCTTTGAGGCGGTTTTGGTGGTGTTTACAAATGTTTTGTGTGGGGTGTGCAAATGACTCTTTGTAAATCTCAAAAAGTTACAAACTTAATGATATTCACAAAGTTAATATTGTCTATGGTTGTTGCTTTTTAAGGCTTTCGGCTGTGGTGTCTCTTTGTGACGTAATCGGTCCCGATGGCCTGTTAAAAGCCTTTCGGGACCGATTGTCACAGTAGGTGTGGTAGTTCTATTATGATTTAGCTCTCAGTCACTATATCCATACCTTGGCGTATAGCCTCTTCGTTTTGCGGCAGGGTATGGTGTACGCGTTCGGGGAGTGACTTTTTGAGTCCCTGGCTAACATAGCCTAACTCGACGATGGGGTTGACCTTGAGGAAGGCGCCCAATACTATCATATTGAAGACCTTGGAGTTGCCACTTCGTGCGGCGGCAGCGGCGGCATCGACGGTATATATCTTGATGTCTTTGCGAGACGGGGGGGTCGAGATGCCGTTGGGGTCGTATATGAGTGAGCCGCCGGGGCGTACGCTCTTTTCGAACTTGTCGAGAGACTGTTGGTTGAGCACTATCACGGTATCGTATGATTGCGATATGGGCGAGCTGATATCCTCGTCGCTGATGATAACCGTGACGTTGGCTGTGCCGCCGCGCATCTCGGGTCCGTAAGAGGGCATCCAGGTGACCTGTTTGCCTTGCATGACGGCAGAGTAGGCGAGTATTTTACCCATCGACAGGACACCTTGTCCGCCGAAGCCTGCTATAATCAATTCGTGTGTCATCGTCTTGTTGCTTTAAAGGTCTTTAATGTCGCCGAGGGGGTACTCGGGGAACATGTTCTCTTCCATCCATTTGTTTGCCGCTACGGGCGACATTTTCCAGCCCGAGTTGCAGGTGGCGACAATCTCGACAAACGAGGTGCCGCGTCCCTCCATGGAGTTGGCGAAGGCTTTGGCTATGGCCTTGCCTGCCTTGCGGGCTGCTGCCGGCGTATGCACGCTTTGGCGGGTGATGTAGCGCACGCCCGGCAGGTGGTTGAGCATGTCGGCAATCTTGTAGGGGAAGCCGTGCAGACGGGGGTCGCGTCCCTCGGGGCAGGTGGCCGTCTTCATGCCTATGAGTGTGGTGGGGGCCATCTGTCCGCCCGTCATGCCGTAGATGGCGTTGTTGATGAAGATGATGGCGATGCTTTCGCCGCGGTTGCAGGCGTGTATCGTCTCGGCAGTGCCTATGGCGGCAAGGTCACCGTCGCCCTGATAGGTGAAGACTAACTTTTCGGGTGAGAGCCTTTTTATGGCGGTGGCAACGGCAGGGGCGCGTCCATGGGCTGCCTCGGCCCAGTCTATGTCTATGTAGTCGTAGGCGAACACCGAGCATCCCACGGGTGAGACGCCAACGGCTTTATCTGTGAGCCCGAGGTTTGAGATGGCTTCGGCTATGAGTTTGTGCACAACGCCGTGGCTGCATCCGGGGCAATAGTGCATGGTGTTGTTGGTGATGAGGTCCGGCTTGGTGTAGACAACCTTCTCCTCGATATTATCTTGTGTCATCGTTTTTACTTGTTAGTGAGCGATTTGAATGCTTTGTCAGAGTGAAAACTGCTCTTTGAATGCGGCGTACACCTCTTCGGGCGAGTGGATGGCGCCACCCATGCGTCCGAAGTGGCACACAGGCGTTTGTCCGTTGACGGCCAGTTTGACGTCTTCAACCATTTGGCCGGCGTTAAGCTCGACAGACATGATGCCTTTGCAGTGTGAGGCCACGGCAGAGATGGGTTCGTAAGGGAACGGGAAGAGCGTCACGGGGCGCAGAAGACCGACCTTGAGTCCATCTTTGCGCGCCATCTCTACAACCTTATGGCATATACGGGCCGATGACCCATAGGCCACAAGCAGCCACTGGCAGTCGTCGGTCATGAAGCTGTCGTAGCGGACTTCGTTTTTCTCAATCTCTCGATATTTGGCTTGCAGGCGGTGGTTGGTCTGCTCCTGTTTCAAGGGGTCGAGGCATAGCGAGGTGGCCACATTGCGGGGACGGCTGCCTGTGCGGCCTGTGAGGGCCCAGTGCCCGTAATTTTTTTGTATGAACTCATCGGTCATGCGGGGCTTCGGAGCGCGCAGTGTCACCTTCTCCATCATCTGGCCTATGAGTCCGTCAGAGAGTATCACGGCCGGGGTACGGTATTTGAACGCCAGCTCGAAAGCCGTCTCGACGAAATCGTACATCTCTTGCACAGAGGCAGGGGCCAGAACGATAAGCTTGTAGTCGCCGTGGCCTCCTCCTTTGGTAACCTGGAAGTAGTCGCTCTGTGACGGTTGTATGGTGCCAAGGCCGGGACCGCCGCGCATGACGTCGACAATGACGCAGGGAAGCTCGGCGCCGGCAAGGTAAGAGATGCCCTCGCACATGAGAGATATGCCGGGACTGGATGACGAGGTCATGACCCTCTTGCCTGCCGCGGCACCCCCGTAAAGCATGTTGATAGAGGCTACCTCGCTCTCGGCCTGTAGAACCACCATGCCCGTGGTCTCCCACGGTTTTAGCTCCATGAGAGTCTCCATAATCTCGGTCTGTGGCGTGATAGGGTAACCGAAGAACCCGTCGCAACCGGCGCGTACCGCCGCTTCGGCAACAACCTCGTTGCCTTTCATAAGTCTTATCTCTTCTTTCATCATTGCTCTTGTTTGGGGGTTATACTTCGATAGATTGTTATGCAGCTGTCGGGACATACTATGCCGCAGCTGGCACAACCGATGCACTCTTCGGCACGGACGGCCATAGCGTAATTATAACCGCGCGAGTTGACCTTGGGTGACAACGACAGAACGCTAACGGGACAAGAGGCCACGCAGACACCGCACCCCTTGCAGCGTTCTATGTCGATATCGACCCTTCCTTTGATTTTTGCCATATCTGAATATGTTTTAGGACACTTGTGTGTTCGGATGTGAACATTAAATTGCCTCAAATTTATAAAAATTAACCGGAAAAAAACAATGAATCGGTGAAAAAAATATAACTTTAGCAACAGCGTGAAGCATATACGTGTAATCACCTTTCAAAAACGTAAACACCTCCATTTTGTTGCCCCCAAAATACTCTCTCGATACACCGCACCGACATGCCATTGTTGGCACTGCGGTGATGGTTTGCGGTCACTGCCAGCTATGCCTTGCCGTCACTGCCGGTGATGACTTGCAGTCACTGCGGATAATGGTTTGCTGGCACTGCCTCCGGCGGCCCTTCCGGGGGAGGGGTCGCGGACCCCGTTTTGATATGTTTGAGGGCAAACTAAGGCGGAAGTACGAAAGATAGGGGTTGGTGCCTGAAAGGTATTCAATAGGGGCATGACTCTCGACGGAAAGAGTGCGGAAGCGAAACAGAAACAATAACAACAGCAGAGCAGCAAAGCATAAGCAGCAGCGTAGCAAAGCATTACGGGCGGTACGGAAGCATAGCAGCACAGCCGCAACCACCGGCACAGCGGAGAGCGACGCGGAGCCTGCGGAGGGCACAGCGTGAAAATGATGAGCATCACTGCCGTGACTTATTCACCGCCATACATATTATTCACCGATATGCGACCCTCCGTGGGGCGAAGGCTCCGTTCCGCTCGGGCTTCGTTCCTCAGCCCGGTCATAAGGAATTTTGTCTTACGGCATACTTCGTAATGCCGGGCATAAGGAATAGTATGCGGTTTCGTTTCACTCAGACCGCGGTGGGCCGACCGCAGGTCGGCCTCAGCGGGGTGGAGGTCGAGGGCGTGATGATGGTCTTGCGTGGTGAGTGACAAAGACGTGCGGCACCTTGGGTTGGCCGGCACGTGCCTTTAGCGTGAAGGAGCTACGGGCCGAGCCTGCGGAGGGCACAGCGAGAAAATGACGAGCATCACTGTCGTGACTTATTCACCGCCATACATATTATTCACCGATATGCGGCCCTCCGTTGGGCGGAGGCTCCGGGCCGCTCGGGCTTCGTTCCTCAGCCCGGGCACAAGGAATTTTTGCTTACGGCATACTTCGTAATGCCGGGCACAAGGAATAGTGTGCGGTTTCGTTTCACTCAGACCGCCCTGCCGGTGCGGGGTGGGCCGACCGCAGGTCGGCCTCATCGGCGTGGAGGTCGAGGGTGTGATGATGGTCAGGCGTGGTGAGTGACAAAGACGTACGGCACCTTGGGTTGGCCGCTACGTGCCTTTGGCGTGGAGGAGCCACGGGCCGAGCCTGCGGAGGCAAGCGGGGAAGTGACGCGCATCACTGCCGTGACTTAGTCACTGCCTGCAATAGCGGGGCGGTGTTACGGGCCTCCGCGGGGGGAGGGTCGGCCCGTTGCGGCTCGTACCTCGCCGCCCTGCCGGTGCGAAAGCCATGCGGTGCAAAAGCCCACGCGGGCCAAAGCT
>JAIECQ010000131.1:9981-16043 GCA_029068395.1 Rikenellaceae bacterium | reverse complement strand
TTCTGTTCTTAGTTGTTCCTCAAACATATCAAAACGGGGTCCGTGACCCCTCCCCCGGAAGGGCCGCCGGAGGCAGTGCCAGCAAACCATCACCGGCAGTTCCAGCAAAGCATAGCGGGCAGTGACGGCAAAGCAATACCTGTAGTGGCTGCAAAATGTTTCAGTAATGCGGTTACGTCAAAAATTATCCATATCTTTGGGGATGGTTTTGCGAGAGTGATGCCGATATAAAACAACTTATATATACCGACATGAACAATTTCATATTTTGTAATCCGACCGAATTGATATTCGGCAAGGGCACAATAGAGTCTATAGGCAAGCATGTGCCTTCCGGCAGTACCGTCATGATGACTTACGGCGGCGGCAGCATCAAGAAGAACGGCGTTTACGACCGTGTCACCAAGGCTCTTGGCGGATGCCGTCTGGTAGAGTTCGGCGGCATCGAGCCTAATCCCTGCTATGAGACCCTCATGAAAGCTGTTGCGTTGGCCAAGTCTGAGGGGGTCGATTTCCTGCTTGCCGTTGGCGGCGGGTCGGTCATAGACGGCACCAAGTTCATATCATGTGCCTTGGGGTATGACGGTGCCGACCCGTGGGACTTCGTCCTTGACGGCTCTCGTCTTAAGGATGTCAGCCCCATGCCTTTTGCCACTGTGCTCACCCTTCCGGCCACAGGTTCAGAGATGAACAACGGCGCGGTGATAACCAGACAGAGCAGCTGTGAGAAGTTAGCCTTCAAGCACAGACGGTCGTTCCCCCGTTTTTCCGTGCTCGACCCCGAGGTGTGCTATTCGCTTCCTGCGCGCCAGGTGGCCAACGGCGTTGCCGACACCTTTGCCCATGTGCTGGAGCAATACCTCACATACCCGTGCGATGCCATGGTGCAGGATCGTTTCGCCGAGGGTGTGCTCTCAACACTTGTCGAGATAGGAGCCAAGGTGGTTGCCGACCATAGCGACTACGACCTTGTCGCCAACTATATGTTCTCGGCCACCATGGGTCTCAACGGCATTATAGCCATGGGAGTGCCCGAAGACTGGGCCACTCACATGATAGGCCATGAGCTGACCGCCTTTTGCGGACTCGACCACGGCGTCACACTGGCGATAGTCTTCCCTGCGCTTATGTCAGTCATGCGTGCCGACAAACACGACAAGCTGCTGCAATATGGCCGACGGGTGTGGGGCATAGACAGCGGGTCTCCCGATGTGCGCATAGACAAGGCCATCGACCTTACGCGCCGGTTTTTCGAGTCGCTGGGCATAAAGACGCGACTGTCTGACTATGGCATTGGCGACGATGTGATAAAACGCATCGTCGACCGCATGAGAGAGAGGGGCTGGCGACTTGGCGAACGTGCTGCCATAGATGCCGATACCGTCAGACGCATACTTGAGGCCGCCCGATAAGAGACTCGGCCATGAGCGATGCACGATACCCGGAGATGACAAAACCGTCGTCCCCGGGTATTGCTTTGATGACGCCTCCGCGCACCATTATCCCGCTGCGGACAATGTCAAAATGTAGCATATTTATTTGCCTGATACAAAAAAACAGGTGGCAATGTAACAAGGGGTGCACACGCAAGTATGTGATTTATAGCCTATTGGGTTTGTATGCAAAATTAATGCCGAACAAACTGTAGGCTAAGACTGGTTTTTAGTATAAAAATAATTATATTTGCTTCATTAACTGCAAAATCCACATGCAATGGTAACATTCTTGATATGTGTATCGGTGTTGTTACTGTCATACTTCACATACGGGCGTTTTTTAGAACGTAAACTCGACATCAATTTTAGCGCAAGGGTTCCCTCAGACAAGTGTTATGACGGGGTCGACTATATCCCTCTTTCGCTCGGGCGCACTTTTCTGATACAGCTGCTCAATATAACCGGCCTGTCGCCCATTTTCGGGGCGTTGCTCGGAGCCGCTTTCGGTCCCGTAGCCCTTTTGTGGATAACTTTCGGAGGCATATTCATGGGCGCGTTGCAAGACTTTGCCGTTGGCGCCATATCAATGCACAACGGCGGACGCGGTTTCCCCGAGCTGGTGGGCAAATATCTCGGTCCGCGCGCACGCATCTTTACCGGGGTGATGACAATGTTGCTGCTTCTCATTGTCAGTGCGGTGTTTACCGACAGTCCGGCAGTGATGCTGTCTAACTGGACCATAGTAGACAAGAGCTATTGGGTGGCCATAATAGTGCTGTATTACATTCTGGCTACCATATTGCCCATAGACAAGATAATAGGCCGGCTGTATCCCTTTTTCGGAATACTGCTCATAGCAATGACATTGGTATTGGTGGTCACGATGTTTGCGGGAGACTATCACATGGTCGAGATAACGGGCTTTTCATCTCTCGGCAACATGCACTATCTCAAAGACAAGATGCCATTGCTGCCCATGTTGTTCGTCACCATAACGTGCGGCGTGGTGTCGGGCTTTCATGCCACCCAGTCGCCCATAATGGCCCGCTGCATACGCTCTGAACGCGAGGCCAGACCGGTATATTTCGGTGCCATGATAGCCGAGAGCATCGTTACGCTGGTGTGGACCTCTGTGGGCATGTGCTTTTTCGGAGGGGTGGAACAGCTGGGGGTCGTCTTGTCAGAGTGTAACGGCTCGGCTCCCGATGTGGTGGGCACCATATGTACCGAGGGGCTTGGCTCTGTGGCAGGCATGGTGGTGTTGGTAGGCATAATAGCCGCGACCATTACCAGCGGCGACACGGCTTTCAGAATGACGCGGCTTACGGTGGCCGACTTCTTCAAGATAGAGCAACGAAGCGTGCTTAAACGTGTGTCTATAAGCGTACCCCTGTTTATGATTGCCTTTATAATGACATCTATTGATTTTGATGTGTTGTGGCGATATATGGCGTGGGTAAACCTTATTCTCGCCGCCATGGCCCTGTGGATGGTATGCGGATATATGAGATATCACAAACGAGGCTATATATATGCCCTGATTCCGGCATTGTTTATGACCTTTATAATATTTTCATACATATCGGGGGCCGGAGGAATGCGTTTTGAATATGAACAGTCGCTGATATTCAGTGCTATAGCTACTTGCAGTATAGCTATATTGTTCTTCTTCAGGGTGAAAAACCCGCTGGACATGTCCGGCAGATGATTTCTATCCGCAGCTCTTATGACAGGCGGCATAAGGCTCACTATGACGTCAAATAAAAACCACCCCTTGACGAGGTGGTCAGGCAAAGGCAAAAGGTATAAGCCGGGTTCTGTGTTCAACGAACTCTCATCATTTATCTCGACGACAGGTCACCCTGCCGCTCAAGCAACCTACCCTCCGACATCGGGCGAGCAACCCTCAAGCATCGGTTTACATGGTCTTGCAACCCGTCAGACATACTGCCCCGAGATATCACTATTCGGGCGGTGGGCTCTTACCCCGCCTTTTCACCCTTACCGCAAAAGCGGCGGTTGTTTTCTGTTATGTTACTATCCCCTTGCGAAGATCTTCCATATTAAGAAGCACGGTGCTCTGTGTTGCCCGGACTTTCCTCCGGCACAACAATGCGCACCGGCGATGAGACCCTCTTGCCTTAAAGAGTATGCAAAGATAGCTGAAGTTATCGTAAATTGAGCTATATTTGTAGGTTATTTTTATGTAATACTCAACTTAAAACTTCATGTCATTGAGTCATAAGAAGATAGTTTACATGGGTACCCCCGATTTCGCCGTCGAGCCTCTGCGCAGGCTTATAGATGGCGGCTATGAGGTGGTAGGGGTGGTGACCACGCCCGACAGAGAGGCCGGACGTGGGCGCAATATAAGCATGAGCGCGGTGAAGAAATATGCCGTTGAGGCCCGGTTGCTCGTGTTGCAGCCTGAAAGCCTTAAAGACGACACTTTCCTGGCCTCGTTGCGTAATCTGTCGCCCGATATCATAGTGGTGGTGGCCTTCCGCATGTTGCCACGTGTGGTGTGGTCTATGCCTCCATGCGGCACCTTCAACCTGCACGCCTCGCTGTTGCCCGACTATCGCGGAGCCGCACCCATAAACAGGTCTTTGATGAACGGCGACACCGTCACAGGGGTGACCACATTCATGCTCGACGCCAAGATAGACACCGGCGAGGTGATACTGCAACGCAAAGTCGACATCGAGCCCGACGATTGTGCCGGCACACTGCACGACAAGCTCATGTGTGCAGGGGCCGACCTGGTGGTAGAGACGGTAGACATGATAGAGCAAGGCCGGCTCGTCACCCGCAAGCAGAGCGAGGCGAGCGATCCCATGCGAAAGGAGGCACCCAAGATATTCAAAGAGACATGTATGATAGACTGGAGCGCCACGGCCCGGCAGATACACAACCATGTCAGGGGCCTGTCGCCTTATCCCGGAGCCTGGTCTCCGCTCGGCGACATTGCCGGCAAGGGCAACACCTTCAAGATATTTGTAACCAGGCCTATAGAGAAAAAACACGACTATCCGTGCGGCACCCTGCTCAGTAACATGAAAGACAGCCTGTGGGTGGCGGTGTCTGACGGTTTCATTGCCATAGAGCAGTTACAGCTATCGGGCAAGAGGCGCGTTACGGTGGCTGAATACATTCGTGGAGCACACTTGCAAGGCAAGGTGATAGTGACAGATGAAATTTAAACACATCAATTATATGAAAAAGAGTCTTTTTTCGATTATGGCGGCTATGCTGCTTGCAGGTTGTAGTGCCGCAGACAGCGATAGCGGCTTCTTCAGCGGCACTCTCACCATGGCGCCCGATCAAAGCATGGTATTGCTCGATTGCGCCACCATGCAGATGATTAGCATAGAGAGTGACGGCAGCGGCTTTGAACAGCTGAAAACATCTTTCGACAAAGTTAAAGGTGCTAATGGCGCTAATGGCGCAGGGTCGTTATATGTGCAGTTTTACGGCTCTATAAAGCGTGTAAATCTGCCCGAAGAGCTAAGCGGTGAGGTTGTGGTCTCGTCGGTTCACATAGACAAGTTTGGCGACATTCACAGGGGCATGACATGCAACCCCAACAGCATATTATCTTATCGTCCCTTCTCTTGCGGCACCGACACCCTCTTTTTGCGCTACAACTACACATATCTGCGCTGGAACGGAAGCCGCGACAACATGCAGACCGGCAACTGGATGAAGAGCGCCGCCGACGAGGGTTTGCTCTTCCCGGACAATGGCAAGAAAGAGAAATTCGATCTTATAATAGCTCCCGACGGAGCAGCCAACGGACTGGTTGTCAGAATAAATGCCGACGGACAAGAGTGTAACTTCTATCC
Source organism: Rikenellaceae bacterium (assembly GCA_029068395.1). GTDB lineage: Bacteria > Bacteroidota > Bacteroidia > Bacteroidales > Rikenellaceae > CASDZP01. Next base: position 10,762 of record JAIECQ010000131.1, on the reverse strand, counting down.
GGTATTATAAACATGTCTCCCGCTTCGATGGCCCCTGGACAGTACATGCCTTGACAGCACTGCGGATGATGGTTTGCCGTCACTGCGGATAATGGTTTGCTGGCACTGCTGGTGATGGTTTGCTGGCACTGCCTCCGGCGGCCCTTCCGGGGGAGGGGTCGCGGACCCCGTTTTGATATTTTTGAGGGCAAACTAAGCGGATAAGTACATCTATCCCATAAATGTGTTTCGACATGCGTCTCACACATTTATGGGATAGATGTTTTTGGCCCTTGGGCTGAGTGCCTGAAAGATATTCAACATGGGCCATGACTCTCGACGGAAAAACGCGGGAGCAAAGCAGAAACCATAACAGCAGAGCGGCAACCATAAGCAGCAGCGTAGCAAAGCATTACGGGCGGTACGGAAGCATAGCCGCACAGCCGCAACCACCAGCACAACGGAGAGCGCCCCGGAGCCTGCGGAGGGCACAGCATGAAAGTCATGTGCATCATTACCGCCCCTAATTCACCGCCATACATATTATGCACCGATATGCGGCCCTCCGTTGGGGGGGATTCCTGCCCACCGCGAGGTGCGGGCCGCTCGGGCTTCGTTCCTCAGCCCGGGTATAAGGAATTTTTGCTTACGGCATACTTCGTAATGTCGGTGATAAGGAATTTGTGTGCGGTTTCGTTGCACTCAGACCGCGGTGCCGGAGCGGGGTGGGCCGGCGCTGGCGCCGGCCCACCGCGGGCTGTTTTGGGGGTGTGGTGTTAATTTGCCCGGGAGCCGGGAAAAA